>JAGQQT010000208.1 GCA_020426065.1 Planctomycetaceae bacterium
CCGCAATCGCTGGCCATCCCTGGGTTTGTGGCTCAGAAGGGGCGTTGAACTGTGAACGAAACCAGCGAGCGACCAGCGGGTGAAAATACTCCAGAGGCATGCAGCAGTATCCTTCTTCGGCGGTCAAGACAGACGAACTTTGCATCGTGTCACGCTCCCGTTTGTCTGTCAATCTGTACAGAAACCACAGACAAAAAATCCCGCGGATTGCCGATAACGGGCATGAGGGAAATCCCGTCAGCAGGATCAGACACTTCATGTTTTCTGATTATAGGTCCGGTTAGGCGGATTATTTGTAAATCGACAAATACAACGGTCGCGACTTCCGTTTGTCCACTGACGGCAACCTGCCGATCATTTGCGATAAATCGATCCCGAGTGATGTTTTTCAGAAGAAAATCCTTTTAAGCACGTCGAAACTGAGGATACAATCCACCTTGCAATCATCGGGAACCTCTGTAATACCGGCTCGATGATGAATTCAATTGACCTGATTTTTTCGGCTCAGAGCATCTGATTTTTGCAGTCCGCCTGCACTCAGTTCCCCTGTCCGATCGCCAAGGGCCTCCCTGGGAGACGCACACGATGTATCGATTACCTCTACAGTTCTCAGCAATTCTGGTTGCGGGGATCATGCAACTGGGAGCACATGCTGCTTGCCACGGAGCGGAACCGGTCACTGCTGAACTGTACCAGGCACCTGATGGAAACAACTATGCAGCAATGGGAATACGCCTCCCGGAAGCTGGTGCGGCACTCACTCCCGATCAGTTACTGATCCTGGTCGACACCTCCGCCAGCCAGCTGGGTGAATATCGAACTCAGTCTTTGAAGGTTCTCGGCCACATTCTGCAGGCCAACCAACAGGTTCCTCAGGTTAATGTCTGGGCAATCGATGTTTCCGCAACTCAGCTGCTGCCGCAGTTCAGCAAACTGAATCCCGAATCGATTCAGTCCATTACTGCTCAGCTGGATGAACGGATTCCAGCCGGTTCTACAGACCTGGCCACCGCTCTGGAAAATGGCCTGGCTGCTCTCAACACTTCAGGCAAAGCACGAATCATTTATATCGGCGACGGCTTCAGTGCCGGAAACCTGATTGATGCCACACGTCTGCAGGAACTGGTGGGTACACTGGCTGAGCGTCAGATTCCTGTCATCAGTTACGCACTCGGTTCACAGGTTGATCATCAACTGCTCGGAACACTCGCCCTGCGATCCGGAGGTCGGGTGATTACCGATCTCGAAAACAGTGAAGCTGACAAAATCGCCGCTCAAATTGTGGCTGCCACTAACAGCCAAGTCTGGTATCCAGAACGGGTTTCCGCTGGAAAAGGCGTTCAGCTGTATCCTCAGGTTGCCCTGCCAGTTCGATCCGATCGCGAAACGATCTACCTGGCAGAAATTGCTGAAGGAAACCTTGATCAGGCCACATTTGCTCTGACTGATGCCCGAGCGAATCGCCTGGCGAGTCATCCCGAATTTGCTCTGTCCGCTCAGGGTCATCCTGCTCTGCGTGGTCTGTGCCTGCGAGCCATTGAAGACAACGGACTGAGCGTGCCAACCGCTGGCAGCGAAATCCTGGGTGTGGCAAAAACTCAGTTTGAAGCCTATATCGAACAGATGCTGACCGCAGCCAACACGGCAGCCAATCGTGGACAGCACAAACAGGCAGATGAAATTGCCCGCAACCTGCTGACCATTGATCCCCGGAATTCCTCCGCCACCAAAATCCTGGAAGTGGCGTTTGTGCAGCCGGTTCCGGCCAGTGATGATTCGGCTCCTTCGGTAGTTGTGCCGGGAGCGGAAACAAATGAAGGGACTGTACCAGGTAATGGCAATGCCAATGCTGTCCCCGGTGCAAATAGCACAGTCCCGGGAGATTTCACTGATCGGACAGATGCTCCCAACTCTGTAGAAGAGGACGCCATTCAGCGATACAAAAACCGCTCCAAAGCGGCTGGTGAAAAACTCTCCCTGGAAGTTCAGCGAGCCATCGAACAGGCCCGCTCTGTGGTTGTAGATGATCCCGATGCAGCCATTTCCATCCTGAAAGGGATGCAGGGAAATGTACGGATTGCTGCTGATATCGATGACGAAATTCAACGGAACCTGCTCAACCGTCTGCTCGATGTCGAACAGCAGGTGCGGGCTCAACGCGAACAGCTGCGAAATCAGCGGATTCGCCTGCAGCAGGAACTGGCTGAACAGGAAGCCCGTCGTCGAGTCATCGAAGGAATGCAGCTCGAAGAAGAACGTCTCGAACAGTTAATCGATCAGGTACGGGCACTCCTGGACGATGGTTTTCACGGAAATCCTTCTGCGTACGCCGAAGCGGAAGCAGTGGCGGAAGCCGCTGTGGAACTGGTCCCCTTCAGTGGAGTTGCCACACAGGCCCAGTTCACCGCAGAAGCCGCTGGTCAGCTTGAAGACGCTCGTTACCTGCGAGCCCTGCGGGCAGACCGTTTCCTGGAAACACTGACTCAGGTGGAATTTTCCCATGTTCCGTTCCCGGATGAACCACCCATCCGTTATCCGCCCGCACCAGTGTGGAAAGCTCTCACAGAGCGTCGCAGCATCTGGAAGTCTGTTGACCTGAAAGATGATTCCGCTGCAGAACGCCGGATTCGGGCTGCTCTCGAAGAAGAAACAGAACTGCAATTCGTCGATACTCCGCTGGTGGATGCCATCGGAATCATCGGTGAACTGCACAACATCAATATCCGTCTGGATCTCGTGACCCTGGACGACGAAGGGATTTCCTCAGATGAACCAGTCAACATCTTCATCTCCGGAATTCGCCTGAAGTCTGCCTTGAAGATCATGCTGGAACAGACACCAACTCCAGTTGCCCTGACTTGGGTGATTGAAGATGAAGTGATGAAAATCACGACTGTTCTGAAAGCAGAAGAAGCTCTCGAAAACCGTGTCTATCCGGTTACCGACCTGGTAATTCCAGTCCAACAGCTGCAGGGCGGCGGTGGCCTGGGTGGCTTCGGTGGTGGCGGTGGTGGCCAGTTCGGTGGCGGTGGCGGCCAGTTTGGTGGTGGCGGCGGTGGCGGTGGCCAGTTCGGCGGTGGAAACTTCTTCAGCATTCCACCCGCTGCTCTGCCTGCGGCAAAAAAAAACCAGTAAACCTCGCACCTGAAGCAGCCGCTTCACAAAGAGAATCTGATAATCAGCGAATCGGGACGAACCTGTCCTGGTTCGCTGATTCTTTTTTGCCATTCGTGAATCACTACACTCGCTGCCTTGCTCCCTTAATCACAATGAACTGCCTGCTGGACGAACCAGCGGACTCCCTGCCGAATCGTCTTTCCAAACCGCAGGGAGAACCGGACCGAGCCCTGTGGAAGGAGTATTACGCTCAGTCTCCCGACACCGAACAGACCCGGCAGATCATTCAACAACTACAGAAGAAAGACCTTTACGACCACATCGTGGTGGCTCTGGAAGAGGCCTTGAGGTCCGGGCAGACGGAACCCTGGATGTATGAAGTCCTTGCCCTGGCCATGAAAATCAAAGGTTATCCGGCCGATCAGGTCGAGCGGATTCTGGTTTCAATGACCGACTTCAACGCTCGCGATGTCCCGAACCTGCTCGGCTCAGCGGCATACCTGATGCGACTGGGAGCCGATCAACCTGCTTTGCGGCTCTACCGACAGGTTTCCCGCCTGGAACCGACCCGCCCCGAACCGTATCTGTGGGGCAGAAAACTGGCTGATCGCCTCCAGGATCTCGACGCTGTCATCTGGTCCAATACGGGCATTCTCACCTATTACTGGTTTGCCGAGTATCAGCAGCAGCACGAAAAATCAGTGCAGATGCTGCAGGACTGGAAGCTGCGGTTACAACAGCAGGGAAATCCCGAACAGGTTGCCGCCATCGACCGGGCCCTTCAGAAGGCACTCGTTCGGGATTTTCAATTGAAGCTGAGCTGGTCGGGCAATGCCGATCTGGATCTGATTGTCGAAGAACCGCTCGGAACCCGCTGTTCGTTTTCCGAACCCCACACCATTTCCGGAGGGGCTCTTGTGCACGAAGGGGCGGGCCCCAATCAGGCGGAGTGTTATGAGCAGTACATCGCCGCCTACGCGGCTCCGGGAGATTACATCATTACCGCTCAGCACGCTTCCGGCACCATCGTTGGCAACCGGGCCAGGCTGGAAGTCATCCGCTATGCCGGAACAGAGCATGAGCAGCGGGATCAGGTGAATATTGTGTTTGATCGAGCGGCCAAAAAACTGAAAATCTCTCTGAACGAAGGCCGACGCACCGAAACCGCTCCCATCTTTCAGCCACTTTCGCAAACCCAGAAGCAACGAAAGCAGGATGTCGCCAGAACTCTGCAGCAATTTCGCAGTGAAGCGGCGGTCGCTCACAACCCGCTGGCTCAACTGCAGGCTCCCAGTCCTGTGGGTGTGGGCTACTCTCCCGTGGTGGCTCCCGTCTCTTCGGGGGTTCAGTTAAACGCCGGAGCAATTGTCTCTCCAGACCGGCGGTATGTCCGAATCGGAGTCCAGCCCTCAATCACCAGCGTGACTGATGTATTCACGTTCACGTTTGCTGGGAGTGGGAGCGGAAATTGATCGGATTTTGCAGGCGTTCTGCCTGAAGTCTGTTTTCAGAGGGGCTCTCTTGGTTGACGTTCTCACAGGATTTGAGAATAATGCCCGTTTCCCCACAGGGCGATCGAGATGCGCAGTCATTACGGGCAGCCGATCCGGAATTGAAACGGATGGGTTGCCACAGGTTCAGGCTGTGCAGTCAACCAGCTGAATTTCCAGGCGGAATTCGTGGGGAACAAGTCGTAAACAGCAGATTCACCGGGAATTTAACCGGTGAATGGTCAACATCGGAGCCAGATTGAGACTGGCCAGGCGTCTTTTACAGGCGGACTCAGGGGAGTACTAATGGGGCATTACACGGGAGCAAAAGCCCGAATCAATCGCCGACTCGGTTCAGCTGTGTTTGAAAACGCAGGGGCTCTGCGTGCCTTCGAAAAACGTGATTTTCCACCGGGGATGCACACCCGTCGGAAAAAGCCAACCATCTACGGCATTGCTTTAACCGAAAAGCAGAAGATCAAATATTACTACGGGCTGCGGGAACGTCAGCTGCGCAAGTACTTCGCGGAAGCCCGTCGTCAGAAAGGGAACACCGGGGAAAACCTGCTGATCCTGTGCGAGCGACGGCTGGACAATGTGATCCGTCGTGCCGGCTTTGCTACAACTCGTCCCCAGGCTCGCCAGGGAATTGCCCACGGGCATTTCCAGTTGAACGGCCGCAAGGTTGATATCCCATCCATCCTGGTTCGTCCCGGCGATGTGATTACCCTGCGTAACCGCCCGAATCTGGTCAACGTGTACAAGGACATTGTTTCCAACCACGCTTCTGAAGTGTGTGAATTCGTCTCCTTTGACGAAAAGGAACTGAAGGCCATCGTCACATCCATCCCCACCTTTGCCGATGTCAGCCTCCCGGTCGACGTCAACAAGGTCGTGGCCTTCCTGAGCCGCTAAACCGGCCCACGATATCGAAATCAAAAAAGCCACCTGTCATCAGGTGGCTTTTTTTGTTGGGAAGCCCCAGACTCTGGGGGAACAAAGCTGTTGTGGTATCTCGATTACCAACTGAAGTGCAGCCCTGCCACACTATGTAAATGTTATGGCAAGTTCTGACCGGCAGCTGCAGACGAATTGCGATGAGAGTCGACTGACACGACAGTATACTTGCCTGCGAATCATCCATAACTTTAGAGATAAAGGGAATTCATGACAGTCACGCGGATGGATAATGTCGGGATTGTCGTTGCAGACCTTGATACTGCCATTGATTTTTTCAAAGAACTCGGATTAATCCTCGAAGGCCGCATGCCTGTCGAAGGGGAGTGGGCAGGACGTGTTACTGGAGTGCGCGGCCAGCGGGTTGAAATTGCCATGCTGCGTACTCCCGATGGACACAGCCGCATAGAGCTTTCGCGGTTTGACGCTCCTTCTATTGTCTCAGATCACCGCACTGCTCCCGTGAACTCGCTGGGTTATCTACGGGTCATGTTTACAGTCAATGATCTCGACGATACCCTCACCCGACTCTGCAGACTTGGCGCAAAGGTAGTAGATGAAGTCGTCAACTACCAAGACATTTACCGACTCTGCTACATCCGGGGCCCCGAAGGTCTTCTCATCGGATTAGCCCAAGAACTCCAACAGGAGCTATCTCTTGATGATCCCATGAAGCAGGAAGGTTGACAGACCAACCTCACTCGGAGGCTTCCGCCACCCTGGTTTTTTTGTTCTGTGAAGGTGATCTGGCGAATGGAACTTCATGCAGTGCATTTTGATGGCTTCACTGAACACCTTGTTTCCTGGGAGCTGTGGGCAACAGGTAACACGGCTATCGTCGACGCATCGTGGTTAGCATCCACTGGTCCTACAGAAAAGACCTTCGAAATGGACTTTCCAGATTTACGCATCGAGCAGGTCTTGCAAGTTTTGTCTGGATTGAAACCAGTCTATGATGGGCATGTCGATGATTTCCCAAAGCATTCGTTATGTGTAAATACTGAAGATCGAGAATTCAAAACCGTTGTCCGCACAGGGATCGACTGGACTCCAGAAGAAAAGCGGGATGTGGATGCCTTCATGTCTGTCTGGCACCCGATCAACCGTGAGGTTGAGAAACTGCTTGCTCTCCCTCGTCGTGGGTGAGGTTAGTGAGATGTCCCCTTTTGTATCAAGACACCCACCTTCAATTCACTCTCGACTTTTGAATGCGGGCGGGGTTTCCGTAGGCGACGACGTCATCGGGCAGGTCTCGTGTTACAACGGAGCCGGCGCCGATGATCGAGCGGGCTCCGATGGTGCGGCCTTCGATCACGGCGGTTCCAATTCCGATCCAGCTCTCCGCTCCCACTTTCACATCACCAGCCAGGTGGGCTCCCGGGCAGACATGGACGAACTCGGCCAGTCTGCAGTCGTGATCCACGCTCGACCCCGTATTCAGCAGGCAACCAGTTCCCAGCACGGCTCCGGTACCGACGATTGAGCCTGCACACAAAACCGTGCCAGTCCCGAGTTGAGCGGAGGGAGAGATGATGCTGGTCGGATGGCTGAGAACGGGGAACAGGCAACCTGCCTGCTGAGCACGCTCCATCACCTT
>JAGQQT010000209.1 GCA_020426065.1 Planctomycetaceae bacterium
CCATTGATACTGTTTGTGTGAATGGAGCCCCCCTTTCGGCTCATGACCTTTTCTCCACTCTCAGGAGAAATTTGCGACTCAAGCAGATTTTGAGAGAGATGATAACTGAGACTTTGGTTTCTCAAAAGGCGACTGAATTGGGTGTGAATGTCAGTGACAAGCAGCTTCAGAAAGCAGCAGATTCCTTCCGCAGGAAACATCGACTCCATTCGGCGGAACGAACAGAGATCTGGTTTCGGGAGAACGGCATCAATGCCGCCACTTTTGAAGCTTCGATCGAAACGAACGTCCGCAAAGAGTTGTTGATTGATGCGATGTTTGCCGAAAAAGCAGTTGAGGAATTTCGTCGCAATCCTCAGATGTACGCACGAGTCAATCTGGCGATTATTCAAGTCCCCAGTGATGAACTGGCTCGCGAATTGAGAATGCAGATCGAATGCGAAGGAGCGGAGTTTGCAGAGCTTGCAGCTCATCATTCGGTACATGAATCACGTTTTCAGCGTGGCCGGGTAGGGCACGTCTTCGTCACACAATTGCCTAAGGCCATTCAACCAGCATTTTGGCAGCAAAAGGGTAAGTTAATCGGACCAGTTACTACTGATGAAGGTTCGTGGATCGCACAGGTGGAAAGTTATGCAGCTCCAGACGAAAGTGCTGCCACCCTGGCGTTCATCAAAGCTCGTATGTTTGAGGAATGGATCGCGGGAGAACTTGTAGCGGCAAAAATTGAAGTCCCATTACTGGATGTCCTGGAATGTTAAAAAACATCTTCGGGCGATATCCACTTTATTCTCTGTTGAACTCAGATCAACTTGAATTGTGTGAAGCAGCATCGCTTGTTTTTCAGTTTCGCACAGGAGAAAGCATCTTCCAGGAGGGAACCACTGGGGCATGGTTACATATTGTTCTCAACGGACGAATCCGGGTTTGTAGAACAAGCACATCTGGTCGAGAGATTTCACTGGGAATGGCATCAGCAGGAGAGGTACTGGGTGATTACATTCTCCTCTCCCCGCACAAGCATACCGCAACTTGTCGCGCATCGACTGATGCAACAATCCTCCGGATACCAATACAGGCAATTCTTGAAGTTTTGGACCAAATCCCTGGTGTTACAGGGCAGTTGAAATCTTTCCTTCGACTGCACGCGGCAGTCCACTTTTTGAGAGAGCAGCAGTTCCTGGGTTTCATGCAGGCAACATCAGCATTAATCTTTTTGCCTGTGTTTCGTGAGGAGAGGTTCCATGCCGGAACGACAATCAGAATGCGCGGGATCGCTGATAATCGATGGTTTTTCATCCAAAACGGTAATTTAACGCTCTATCAGCCGAATGGAACTGTTCATCTTGCTGCAGGAGAATGCTTCGGAGCTGAGGCATTTATTGGCAGAGCATGTGTCCACAAGGCACATGCTGCCAGCAACCTGCGTTGTGTGAGTATGAATATTCATGACTTCCGAAATCCATACCAACATGCAGAATCATCGCTCGATCAGTCCTTAAAGGCAATGCGTTCGCATTGTCGACATCTGCCATGGATTAGCCAACAGGCAGAGGCAGACTGTGGTCTGGCCTGTCTGGCGATGATTGCAGAATACTTTGGCAAAGCCGTTTCGCTTGATGAGTTACGCCAGAGGTGGACAGTGCATCCAAATGGGGTGTCGTTTCGGGATTTGGAACAGATTTCAGATTCAGTCGGACTGAGAGCGACAGCGGTCCGCATCGATGTAGACCACCTGGAATCTGTCTCCATGCCGGTAGTCGTTAATCGTACCGATTCGCACTATGTTGTAGTGTTTCAAGTGGATGGGGAGATACTCACGATAGGAGATCCGGCAACTGGTATCTACAGACTCCATTTGAATGAATTCAAAAAACTCTGGGGAGGACATCTGATGTTATTCTCCAGAAGAAGTGAAAATGCCATGGGAGGGGGGCTTCCAAATGAGTATTTCATCTCACCAGAGCATTAGTTCGACTGTCCGAGATTGCTGTTGTGGTTCTAAGTTCTGATATGAGATCGCGCTGTTCAAAAATGTTGCATGTTGAAAAACTCAGTAATCACAGCCTGAGGTTGCAGTTTGGAGAGAACAGAATTCCCATCTCAGAACAGCGCGTACCGTAGCCATGGCACAGTTCGCATTCAATGCTGAATGAACCATCACGCAGCTCGTTGAGAATACGTTTTCAGCAATCCTCCCAGCCGCGTTGTTAGCAAAACATCCCGCTTCGCATCTCGCGGTGGTGATTCCGGTATCGTCTGGTCCCCAGGCGGCAGACAGTTCCAACGTGAATGCGGGCGTTCGTAGTTGTACCAGGTCTGGAACAGACTTCCGATTACGTTCAATTGCCTCTCGTTGATCACCCGCAAGACAAAGATGTTTCGATTGGGGTGCGTACTATTCTTAGTGACGGTTGTTAGTTTTTATGTTATTTACAAATGGTGCATTTTTGCCACATGCATATTTATGACCTAAGCTGGATATGCAACTTCAGTGTTTTAGATGCGAGCGAGGAAAGTTTATCCATAAACAGCATGGTTCATCCGGCTGATTGGTTTATACCGGTTCTTCCAAATAAGCCGGAAGTACCTTTCACAACTTTGAAGAATACGGACATATTATGGGCCTGTTTACGCGTCGCCATTCACGACAGACATCCCGAAGGCAATTTCAATACAGGGGCCCAGGGCTGACAGAATTACTGGAAGTTCGCTCACTGCTAACAACTTACACTGTCAATACATTGCTGGATGAGCCATCGAATGGATCCGGAGTCACCGATGGCCTGGTCAGCTTGCGCGAAGCAATTCAGGCTGCCAATACGAATGCAATCTTTGGCGATGCCGCAGCAGGTTCAAGCAGCGGCCAGGATGTTATCCAGTTTGATGCCAGTCTGTCTGGAAGCACACTCACGCTGAATTCCCTGCTTCCTCAATTAACAGGTGAGATCGCAATTATAGGACTGGGTGCAGATAAATTGACCATCAGTGGCAACGGCACATACAGAGTCTTCTGGAATAATGGTACTGCTGAAATCAGTGATTTAACAATTGCCAATGGCAACAGTGATCGTGGAGGCGGGGTTCGGAACTTTGGTACAATTTTACTGAATCGTGTTGAACTGACTGGCAATAACGCATCGACTACAAGCGATGATAGCGGTGGTGGATTCTGGAGCACAGGTACTGCAACGATCATGAACTCAACGTTCAGCAGTAATACATCTGCAGGTTCTGGAGGTGGTGTCTGGAGTAATGGGAGATTGCACATTTCAAACTCCACATTTTCAAACAACCGCTGCAGTTATTTTGGAGGCGGCATCTATACCGGAAAAGTTTATGGAGGCATTAGTCAGACAACTGTAGTGAACTCAACATTCTCAGATAATGTTGCGAGGAAGAACACAGGTTACAATACATATGCAGGCGGTGGAGTTGCCTATGAGGGGACTAATTCCATCACAATGTCAAACTGTATTCTCACTGGAAACACACAGGGGACAGGCAACTGGGCCGATGATTTGTGCGGCATACCAATAGATGTTGATATAGACTTTTTTGATTACAGTACAGGGACTGGCTCCAATAATCTGATTGGGGCGGCTGACTATCACCGAGGATTTGTACATGGAGTGAATGGAAATCAGCTGGGAGTCTCACGTGGTGATGTAATCAGCTCTTCACTGGCCGACAATGGCGGGACAACCCGCACCTATTCACTCGTTGCAGGTTCACTTGCTCTTGATGCTGGCAATCATCTGGTTGCTATCGACAACAATGGAGATCCACTAACTACCGATCAGCGTGGGACAGGAATCTTGCGAATTCAGGGAGATGCAGTTGATATCGGGGCCTTTGAGGTCACACCGATGACGATCAATGTGACCACACTCGATGATGAACTGGATCCGACCTATGACTCAAGCGACATGAGTTTGCGTGAAGCTGTTTACTGGGCCTCTCAATATGGAGGACCCCAGACGATTACTTTTTCCAACGCACTCGAATATGGAACCATCCATCTCACTTCTACGATAATGATTAATGAAGCGATCACGATTCGTAATCAGAATAATATTTCGATCTCGATTGATGGCGGAAACAGCACCAGGCTGTTTTACATAGATCTCGATAATGCAGGGGGAGAGGTTGTCTTTGAGAATCTTTCGCTGGAAAACGGAAGCAGTGAAAATGGCAATGGCGGTGCCATTTTCAATCTCGACGCCGATCTCATCCTGTTCAATATGAATATGAACTTTAATGTGGGCTTTAAAGGAGGAGCGGTCTACTCAGCCAGCGATCTGTGGGTCACTGGCTCATCCTTCCTGGGAAATCGAGCATCAGCAAACGGTGGCGCCCTGTTTGTGAGCGGGCACTTAACAGCGGAAAATTCGCTTTTCTACGGCAATGGCGCCAATCTTTATGGCGGAGCCATCCGTGTGGACGGGAATGCTGGTGGAGCAAGTCTGATTTCAAACTCTACTGTATCCAATAATTTTTCATCTCTTGCCGGTGGTGGAATTTTCAACACAAACGAAAATCTGACGATCAGAAATTCGACCATTACTGCAAACAAAGGCTATGGAGATTTTAAAGGAAACGGTCAGTTCGGAGGGGGGATTTACACCTTTGAAAACGCCAATGCCAGCACCACACTCTTCAATACCATTGTCGCAGGCAACTATGGATCCTATCTGCAAGTTGCCAGCGATATCGGGAATAAACTTCTAACTTTAGGATCCAGCCATAATATTATTGGAGACACTGCTACCGCCGGAGGCCTAACGGATGGCACAAACGGGAACCACACAGGTATTCCTGTTGTTGATATCCTCGACCTGAATCTTTCTGACAATGGCGGAGCCACCTGGTCCCATGCGTTACTCCAGCATTCAATTGCCCTGAATAGCGGTGATAATACACAAGCAACTGGGGCGAACGACAATCCGCTAACAACCGATCAACGAGGATCCGGCTTTACCCGGATACTAGATGGCACGGTAGACATCGGGGCTTTCGAGGGATTCCGGCTCGCTTCCTATGATTTATCCGGATTCACGAATGGCAGCTGGTGGGTTTCCCGAACGAATATTTATGGGAATTACACAACTTCCTTTGCCGCCAGAGGACCTGCCAGTTCCTTCCGTCAGGTTCTGTATGGTGACTTCAATGGCGACCAGCGCAGGGATGTTGCCGTCTGGCTGAACAACGGCGACTGGCAGATTGGACTATTGAATCTCAACAATGAGTATGTTTTCTCTAAATGGACCAACTGGCAAGCCGATCAGGTGAAAGAAGTTCACGTCGGCGACTTCAATCATGACGGCCGGGATGATCTGATTGGATTGTTCCGCAATGGAACACAGGGCCAATGGTATGCCGGGCTCTCCACTGGTTCTCGGTTTGAGAATCATTACTGGGGCATGTACGGCAACTATGATGGGATCAAAGAAGTTCTGGTCGGCGACTTTGATGGCAAATGGGGAGATGATCTGGCGATCGTGGCTAATAATGGGACCATCTGGGTACTCAATAACACAAGGACTGGATTTAGCTATGTGAAAGCAGGTCGCTGGGGAACCGGTGGCCACACCACCCAGGTGGGCGATTATGATGGCGATGGGCGGGATGATCTTCTGACCGTATTTGGACTGGCCGGATACCGTTCGATCATGGTCATGAAAGCAACTGGCTCTGCAAGCTTTAACATCTCACTTTGGGCTGGCCTGACTACAACTCAATCGTTAGACGCACTGGTGACTGGTGATTTTGATGGTGACTCAAAAGATGACATTGCCGCCGTGGTAAATGGGAGTCGAGTCTGGGTCGGGTTAAGTCAGGCGAATCGTTTTACCATGCAGTTCTGGACAAACTGGGGGCACACGATTGACGGCATGTTCGATCTCCATGTTGGGAACACCAATAATGACAACAAGGCCGATCTTATTTCCCGCGACGGCATGGGTTTCTGGCGTACAGCGGAGTCAACGGGAACCGGTTTTGGGCTCAGGCATTTGACACGATGGTCTGAATTTACCGTCTGGCAATATGTGCTGGACACCCCTTACTCGCCACTGCAGCTTGATGCTCCCCTGCCCGCTCATTTGCCAAACCAGCAGGATGATTATGAAATCTTTGGCAGCGATTCCCTTCAACTTATTCTTGAGCGACTTTAGATGATCCGGAAAAACACGAGAGAAAATGTGGTGGGAAAGAATGATTTCTTAAAATGAATGAAGTGGATTCAATTTTGAAATGCACGGCCTGGCAGCAAACGTATGACATTCGTGAGATGGTTCGTTTATCATAATTGATCATCTCTACCTGAATCAAGAATTCACGAATGTCACATTCGCGTCTTACCGACGACGAACGCGAAGCTCGCGTATTCAAAGATGATGCACTTCGAAAATCTCAGCTATAACAGACAGTAGTCGCAATTCGTTGACAACAGAATTCCCTTCTCAGATCAGACAAGAAGCCTTCAGAACATTGTGGATTGTTGATCAGGAAGTCTGGTAACCCAACCGCTTGAGCCTACCTTTCTCCAGGGTGTAGCCATCCCTAGTTCCTTCATGCATCTGCACGATCAGCTGGCGGACATTTTCATCAGTACCGGGGCGACCAGGGCGACCAGGGTGACCTGGATTTCTTCCTGGCACTCCCCTGCTCTGCTTCCCGGATCCAGCGGAGGAATGAGTCATACGAGACAATCGAGATCAGTTCCTTGAATTTCGAGCCGATGTTCTTCCCAGCTTTCAGGAGTGTGCCTCGCTCCTCAGGAGTGGTCACGAGCCGCTTTGGTAAACGGCCCCGGAGAATCTGGGTCTCCTTCTTCGGGTGAGCCACCTGCCGGGCCAGTTCCTGGTGTTTGAGTGAGGCGAACATGACAAACAGTGGATGCAGGGCACGATGCATGGGGAATTACCTCGAAAAACGTAGTTTCTAGTAGCTTCCCTGCGGTACGACATTGTTTTTGCACCCCGAAGACAGGCGGGAACGGGGTGATTTTGCTCCGATTTTGGCCTCGATTCAGATCCGCTGATTCTCTCGGTCAAAACACCATTTTTGCGCGCCGAAATACGCTCGCGACATATTTTTATCGCGGGTTACCCGGAAAAATGAAATACCAAA
>JAGQQT010000020.1 GCA_020426065.1 Planctomycetaceae bacterium
TTGGCGATGCCTTTTCCGGCAATATCGGGAGCGGAGCCGTGAATCGGTTCGTAAAGTCCCGGACCGTCCTCACCCAGCGAGGCGGAAGGAAGCAGGCCGAGTGAGCCGGGCAGCATGGAGCCTTCATCGGTGAGGATGTCCCCAAACATGTTGCTCGTGACCACTACATCGAAATCACGCGGGCGGGAAATCAAGTGCATGGCCATGGCATCGACCAGGACGACATCGTATTCAAGTTCCGAAAACTCCTGGTCTACCACCCGTTTAGCCGTCCGTCGCCACAGCCGGGAAACTTCCAGCACGTTGGCCTTGTCCACAGAAGTCAGATGCTTGCGACGTCCCTGGGCAGCTTTGGCAGCCACGCGCGTCACACGCTCCACTTCCGAGGTCCGGTAAATCATTTCGTTGGCGGCCACCTCCTCGCCGTTTTCTTCCCATTTACTGGATTTGCCGAAGTAAATTCCCCCGGTCAATTCCCGCACGAACAGGATGTCCACACCTTCGATGATGTGCCGTTTCAGAGGAGAGGCATCAATCAGAGCGGAGTAGGGCTTGATGGGACGCAGGTTGGCAAACAGTCCCATTTCCTTGCGGATTTTCAGCAAACCGACTTCGGGACGGGTTTTTGCGTTCGGGTCATCCCATTTCGGGCCACCGACTGCTCCCAGCAGAATCCCGGCGGAGTTTTTGCAGAGATCGAGCGTGGACTGGGGGAGAGGATCGCCACAATCATCAATGGCACAACCACCAATCATGGCTTCGGCAAACTGAAAGTCATGACCATAGAGTGAGCCAATTTGGACCAGAACACGCTTTGCCTGGGCGACAATTTCAGGACCAATTCCGTCACCGGGGAGCAGAACCAGATCAGCACGCATACGTGAAGCCTCTCGTCAGATATCGATTGAAGGGAGCGAATTCGGAGCCGTTTCCGGTGGATACCGGGCGGCGTCCAGCGAACAGGGGTAATCCTCATGAACCGTTACGCAGTTATATCCGCCAATCCCAGTACGGAGCGAAAGCCAAGCATAGTCCTCATATTCGGAACTTCAAGTGACTAATGTGTCCGGAGTGTCTGGTCCGCGTTGATTCTGGCCACATTCCCGTCCGATACAAACTACGCGAGGGGGAATAACTCACCCCATACCCAAAACGGCAAGGAGTTTATGATTCGGATCTGGATAATCAGAGCCAAATACCAGAGACATTGATCTCTGATCACGATAGCGAAAAAGGCCTTCAGGAAACTGAAGGCTTTTTTCATTTTCAGGCTCTGGTGATGGCAGCTCATTGCCCGGTACAGAGGGAATATCTTTTGGGGCTGGTATTTTCAGGAGGCCGTGTATACTGAACGGAATACCCCTTTTCTTTTCCTGCAGCCAAAATCTGGGAGCCTGAGATGAACCAGGATGATGATCTGTTCCGCCCCGAGGGAGATTCGGTCTCGCAGAAATCGACATCGAGCGGATGTGGCTGGAAAACTGTCCTGATTGTGCTGCTTTCCTGCACAGGTCTGATGTTTGCCTGCTGCTGCGGGATTGGATACATGTTCTATTCGATGGCTCCCACGATTGAGCAGGATCCCGAAGTGGCCCGCCAGACTGCTCAGAAACTCCTGGGAGTTGAGCTCGAAGAAGGGGCCAAACCGCAAGTGGCCATGAAGATGAATCTGCTCTCGATGCTGAATGTCGAAGGAGCGGTGGTGCAACTGCCTGAGCAGAGTGGTGTCCTGGTGGTGGCCGGACTGGATGGTCAGCTCGCCTCCAATCCGCAGTTCACAAAATCCATTGAGGACGCGATTCAGAAAGAGGCGGGAAGTGAAAATCTGAAGGTTCTGAACACGGAAGTGAAAGAGGTCCAGATTGATGGTCAGGGAACCAGCGTGACCATCATCGAAGCCCAGGTTCCCGCCAAGGGTGATCAGGCGGAGAAAAATGTCCGCCAGGTGCGGGCGCTCATCAACGGAAGCGGCGACAAGAAGATCTTCTTCATGATGATCATACCCGAAGAGAAATGGGATGAGCAGAAAACGATCGAGCTGCTCGAATCCCTCGACGTCCCCTGACAGAGGCCAGATTTCCAGTTTTCTGGAAAAAGCGTGTGGAATCGGAGTTTGCTTCCCGTTTGAGAGTGTGTCAAACAAAGACTTCGTCAAATCGCCATGCCTGATCTGGCTGGCAAGACACATATCTGGCACGGGGGCTGATTCATGCGATACCTGGTAATGATGCTGCTTTTGGTTGGGTTTTCCGCACCTTCTGCATGGGCGCGGCCCCCTCGTTCCATGCCGCCTGAAGTTCGAGCACAAAGAATTCTCGAGGCGAGTGATGTGAATGAAGATGGTCTGATTTCCGTTGATGAAGCACCTCAGTGGTTGCTGATGCGGTTTCCCAAAGCGGATATCAATAAGGATCGGGCACTGGATCTGCAGGAATTGCTCATCATGTTTGATGTGCGGGAGCGACCCGGCACCGGAGATGGGAATAATGGCGGTGACTCAACCACTCCCACAGACGGAGGAAGTGGCAGCGGCTCGGGTAATAGTGAAGATCATGAGTGTGATGGTAGGCAACGCGGACCGGTTCCCGTGATTTGACCTCCAGCTTGTTGTGCACTCAGTTGAGGAAGCGTTGGTGTGTCTGAGTTGGCAGGCGGCAGGCAGTTCAAACTCCTGTCTGCCGCCTGCGAGACTTGCTCAAGTGGATTTGATTCCTCCGACAGGTCAGTTCTCTGTTTTGCAGCACGGAGAACGCGTTCTGTGTTCGGATTTCCGCAGAAAACTCTCTGGTTTCTTTAAGCCAGTATCCCCGCAGATTTCCTGGAAATCAGAATGCTGAACAATCTGTCCTGAGAGCCTCGGGAAGTTATGGCCTTCCCGGGGCTATTTTTTTGCGCAGGGACAATTATCTGGCAACCAGTTCACGCTCGGTTGTCTTTTCCGACTCTGCCCGCTCGGTTCGTTTCCAGGTTCCAGTTTGCGTCTGGAACAGCCATTTGCGAAAACCATTGGCCAGCGCCAGGTTCATGTTCACAAACATCCACACGACCTGAGCCAGTTTGCCAGCGCGGCCCGGCAGCCAGGACATCGCTCCCAGAATCGCTGCCAGATAGATCAGACACTGGCCTGCCAGCAACCACTGGTAGAGTGGAGAGGAGAGCAGGAAACAGTTTGTAACAAGAGCGGTCAGCATCAGGAATGGACAGATCCATCGCAGCACTTTGTGTGACCAGAAGGCCCAGCTGATTCGCCCATAGGTGGGGAGTAGAAGTTTCCACAACCAGACCAGGGACTGAAATGCCCCCGCTCCGATGCGGGACCTTCGCTGGAATTCATGACCGATAGTGGGAGCGGTTTCTTCTCGGGCAATCGCAGTCGGTTCATAACGAAATTCCAGTTTCTGCTCATGGACCCGCATGCCGATCACAAAATCATCCACAATGGTATTGGCGGGAATAGACCGATAGCAGGGCCGACGCAACGCATAAATTGCTCCGTTGGCTCCCAGCAGGGCTCCCATTTCCCCTTCCCATTCTTTCAACTGGTTTTCGTAACGCCAGTAGAGTCCATCACAGTTTTCTCCACCAGCCGCATCGACCAGAATCAGCCGCCCACACACGCCGCCGACATTGTCATCAACAAAATGCCGGACCAGTTTCTTGACGGCATCCGCTTCCCAGAATGTATTGGCATCGGAGAACAGCAAAATTTCTCCGCTCGCGGTGGCTACGCAATCATTCAGGACCGATGCTTTGCCTCGGCGGACAGGAAACTGCTGGAGGCGGATACGATCATCCTGGACTGAGGCAACCAGTTCCCCGGTGCCGTCCAGATCGCCATCGACTCCAATAATGACTTCCATCCGATCGACGGGATAATCCGCCATCAGCGCGTTGTGGACACGCTGCAGAATAACGTCCTGTTCTTTGTATGCCGCGATAATCAGTGAGACTTTCGGCCAGGCCAGTGCTGCGCCATCTTCAACCTGAAAACGGGGAAAGACGCGATGCCAGGCGGCAACCAGTCCCAGCAGAATCGGGTAAACGAAATAGCTGTAGACGATCAGACCGACCGAGATCCAGAACAGGAATGCAATGGTCATATCATTTCCTCAAGACTCAGTGGGTTTTTGTCTGAGGTGTCATTGAAGGGGTTAGCCGTTCACCCTGGCTCTGCAGTTGATTTTGATTTTGAGCGCTGGATTTCATGCCAACCAGCCACATGTAATCAGCGGCCAGATCCTCCGGTGGAAACTTCTTGAACTTCTCGTGAATCGGAAGTGTCTTTCCCTGAATCTGATCCAGGACCACTGGGTCGACACGCGTTTTTTCAATCAGCAGCAGGAAGTCGGCATCGCGGAAAATTCGGGAATACTGGGGGCATCGCAATCGATTGTGGTAAGCCAGTCCATCCCCATATTTCTGCCACTGCTCTTCAGAGAATTGCAGGAAGTGTCCGGTCGTGACCCGGGAGTCATCGTTGGCGTAGTGGTCGCCCGGGTTGAACCGGTGGACTGCCAGACCGCCCGGCTTCAGGATTCGCTGCGATTCTGTTGCCATTCCTTTCAGAATCGGCTCCGGGACATGCTCCAGCACGTTGGAACTGACAACGAAATCAACAGTGTCCGCTTTCAGGCCAGAACAGGTCGCATCCCCCGGGCATGTGTACCGGCAATTCATGGAACTGAGCAGGTCGTTCAATGTACCCGCCTGCTGGTGGACTCTTTCGTAACGGTTTTGGATCTCTTCCAGATTCAGTTCCAGAGAATTGGCGAACCAATTCAGATGCGGCCTGGCGGCTGCGACGGCTGTCCGTGCGGAGCGCCGAGAAAGCCAGGGATTGACATCGACGGTTTCAATCAGACGGGCACCAGCCAGGTAAAATGCGAGTGGTGTGTAGGGATGCCAGCCGGTTCCGATTTCGTAAACAACGGCATCTCGTACTGACTGACCACTTTCGCGGATCATTTCAATCAGCTCGATGGCCCGGGTGAAATCCCGTTTGGGTTGTGGTCGAGTTGTGCCCAGCAGCCTCTGGCCAGCCAGGTAGCACTGCTTTCCTCCTGGAGTTCGACTCAGAAGTCTTAGAATCGCCGCTTTGGACTGCCACCTCATGGACTCAATTCCTGCACATTATTTCAGTAAATGGGGATCTTGTGGCACATTCGAGACGGACCACTCTCAAGCATAGTTCGCAAAGTCCGCAACGCAGCCGAGGGGAACGGATAGTCATCTCGCCCGAAGGAAGTCCCTGTTAAAAGGAGAGAATCGTACAGATTCTGTCAGATATGCAGGATTTAACCCGAGACAGGCTCTCCCTGAAACTTCAGCAGACTTTGATGGTTTCAGCAAATTCACCGAAAAAATCATTGACCAGCTGAGTCTGGATGGGCATAATTCAATGAAATTGAGATTCAGTCTCAGTTTCATTCGGTTCAGGCGGCTGTTTTTTACCGCAGTCGCTCTCGCCCAGTTGGCACACCTGTGTCTTACCAGTTGAGTTCTCCCATGTCTCAATCTGAAATGATCTGCCGTTGTTTTCGCGTTTCCCGGGCAACCGTTGAGCAGGCGGTTGATGTTCTGGGTGCTGAAAATGTGAAAGATATTGTTCGGATTACTGAAGCAGGCAGTGGCTGCATGTGCTGTCGCTGCAAGATCCAGGAGTTGATTGAGCAGCGCCGGGCCCAAAATATTGAGCTGGAACTGGCCTGATTGCTCTCACATAGCCCCTGCTTCTCTGTGCATCTGCCCAGTTCGCTCTCAGTGGATCTGGCGCCTGATTCCATCTGAAATCTGCACAGAGCTCAGGGACGGACTAGCCTCCGCCAGTCCGGAGAAATTTCCTGCAAATCCCGCTGACTGCTGAAACTGTTACAAAAATCCGTCTCAGTCTTGTCAGGATTCCCGGATACTGATATCACTTAGCAATGACAATGACGGAAGTAATGAGGCTTCCGCTGAGATAAACCTATCGATAGGCAAGGAGGCCGCGGTGAGTTTCGGTCATCAGAGTGATTCACAATCTTCGCTACAAATCCGTTGGCTGATTCGCCGAGACATGCCCGAAGTGCTCGCCATCGAGCAGGAAAGCTTCGAATATGCCTGGTCAGAGGAAGAATTCCTCTGCATTCTGCGCCAGCGTAACTGCATCGGCATGGTGGCAGAGATCGATCAGGAAATCGTCGGTTTCATGATCTATGAGCTGCACAAGTCCAATTTGCATGTGCTCAATTTCGCTGTGGGGAAGCAGTATCGTCGGAACGGGATTGGCACCCGGATGGTGCACCGTCTGATCGATAAGCTCTCGCTGCAGCGACGCCGCGAAATTCTGCTGGAAGTGCGGGAGCGTAACCTGGAAGCCCAGCTTTTCTTCAAGAAGCAGGATTTTCTGGCAGTGACGGTTCTGCGAAATCATTACGATGATACAGCAGAAGATGCCTACATCATGCGATATCGTCTGGCGAGTGACGTTCCGGCACTGGCTGGGCCGGTCATCAATCGGATTTCCGATTACCTGGATGCCGATGCCGCCTGAGTTGAGAGTTCCCCTCTCATCCTGAGAACAATCAAGCAGGCCTGCGAGATTCAGCAGGCCTGCTTGTTTTCTTTGGGTTCCGCAAAGAGCGAGTCGCTTCCGATGGAACAGATCAGCTTATGGTTTCGGGAGCGGATAACGATATGCGATGGGGGCCAGTTGAGAAGGATCCGGTCGCCAGCTGTGTGTGAAAGCGGAAACTCTCAACGGTTCTGATGACGCTGTTTCTCCGGCCACGTTGGTCACCAGCAGCAGGCCAGCGGGAGGTGACTTGCTCATAATCCCGTTCAGTTCCTGTTCGGTGAGGCGAAAACTGTCAGCATTCTCATCATCCACATACTTGACATGGATAAAGTGCTCCTGGCCATCCCGGGAACATTCCAGCCAGCTGGAATCAGAGCCTGGGGGATTGACCTGAAAGCCCTGCTGCTGAAGATAATCCATGGCAGTCTGCAGGACTCTGTCTGAATTTTGCCTGCTGGTTACTGAAACGCGAAATTCAGGTTCTGCAGGAAGATTCTCCGACATGGCTGCAGCTTCCTGCGCAGGTGTTTTGAGCAGGTCTTCAACAGAGTCGGGAATCACCAGATCGCCATCCTGATTGTACTGCCGGGCATCTTCGAGAGCTTTCTTGGCCTCATCGATCCGGTTCAGTCTGGCCAGGGCAATCCCCCGCATCAGGTTCACTTCTGCGTTCTCCTGATTCAGACCCAGGTACCGGTCCAGCATGCTTAAGGCACGTTCTGCGTTTTCAATCTGCAGATAGTGTCCGGCCAGTCTGTACAGTACCATGAGAGAATCGGGATTAATGTCGTAAGCCAGTTCCCAGTTGCTGGCAGCGGCAATCGGGTTGCCATTGGAAGCAAAGGCATTCCCGCGTGCCAGAAACAGATCGGAAAATTCAATGGGAATATCGGTGACTTCCAGGGCCCGGTTGGCGGCTTTCAGGGAGTCCTCAATTTTGCCAAGTTGCTCGAGGCATTCTGCCCGGCGGATGAGAGCGAAGTTGTACCTGGAGTTTTCTTCCAGTGTCCGATCGAAATAGGTAAGGGCCTTCTCAGGATCGTTCATTCTGAGATAACTCACACCCTGTTCGTAATTCACTTCCCATTTGAATTCGTAATCCGGGTACTTTTCAAAGATCCCTTCCCGGACGGCGATCGCACGTTCATAGTCGCCCTGCTGTTCGGCCAGTGTGGCTCGATAGCGATCGACCATTGGATTGTTACTGCCGGTATCGCAACCTGAGGCAATCAACAGGCCTAACATCCAGAGTGAACACATTTTTCCGTGAGTCATGATCTGACTTTCGCTGAACTCAGATGAGGATTCTCAGTGTAAAATTTTATCTCCGGGGAAATCGTAACTTAAACCCGGTTGGCCAGAGAGGAATGATCTGTTGCCAGTTCGTTAACAAACATGAAGGCATGCTCAAGTTCCGAGATCAGATCGATCCGATCACAGGGGAGCAAGAGGATTCGCTGGTAATCCGGCAGGGAAACCCGATCCAGCCAGACAGTATGCCGGTTTCGCAGCAGCGTGACACTGGGCCGATCCGACAGATTCATTGGCAGCAAGGATGTGAAGTAGGTTTCCACATCCGCATCGCTCAGTTTCTGCAGGTTGACAACCACACCGGCATTCGGGTCCTGTTCGAGTTGATCAAGCAATTCATCGAGGGTTTGAACGAGAGTGGTTTCCAGGTTTCGTTTGACGAACTCGGCAGTAGTTTTGTGAGCCGATTCCACAGTCTTGTCCAGCAGAATGACGTGCTCGCAACGCATGGCCCGCGGGCTGTTTCTGGTCTCACTGACAAGTGGTGGAGCGGCGGAGACGATCTGTTGATCTGCATTCCCAGCCAGAGCGGGGGTGTATCCCGCCAGTCGCTGAAACAGGGAACGCAGGAAATACGGGCTCAGGAAGGCCAGGTAGCCGAAGGTCATACAGGTTCCGAATGTCCACATCCCCAGCATCAGGCCAATGCTCAGGTGCATGCCCGTACCCAGCAGCAGCATCCAGGGGCGTGCGAGAGGACGCCAGATCAGAAAGGCAAAGGAAACTTCCCAGGCGATCGTAAGATGAGTAATGAACTCAGTCACCCAGGGGAAGTAAGCCAGCCAGGTCATGTCGAGAGTCTGGTATTCGGCATTCGCCAGTCCACGCCACATGGCCGAACCATCCCACCAGGTATCTCCCTGCAGTTTTCCCAGACCGGCTGCCATGTAAATGACGCAGTAATGCAGCTGGGTCATTCTCATGGCAATGTTGGTAGCAACGCCCGGTTTGACGGGGTCCAGCATGGATTTGCCAGTGCGAAGTGATTTCAGCCAGCGGTCGACAGAAAGATAAGCCCCTGAATTCGCCAGACAGACATAGAGCATCAGGATCGCATTGATCTGATCGAGTCCGTAGTTGGCGTAGCGGGCCCGGTAGGCGTATGAAACCAGGATCATCAGCGAGAGCACCGAAGTGACCCGCGTGAAAAGGCCAATCATCACGCAGAACGTGATCGCCAGGCACAGATAATGGACGGGGTACACCCACTCCACTGGCACGTAATACCAGAAGGACTGGGCGAACGGACCTTCAAACCGGAGGAGATGATTGTTGATCATCTCCATGGAATTGAGGCCATCCACGTTGAACATCGAGTCCAGCCGCATCCCCCACACCAGTACGGTGTAAAAGGACATCCAGCCGACCAGAATGCGAATCATGGACATCGCAAACGGATCTTGAGGCTTGAACCAGAATGTATTCCAAGAGTTGATTACGGCACGGCAGTAGTCGTGACATCCTCGTTGGAAGGATTGGTCAGTTCTTCCCATGTGAAGGTTCCCAGTGGTGTGATTACGTATAAGTCTTCATCGTACAAACTGCCACCCGCCAGGATTCGCTCCCGACGAGCCAGTTCGTGCCATTCCAGCTGCAAAGTAATTTTCTCTCCCTGGTGTTCCCGACAGAGCTGTCTGGCAAAATCCCTGGCCATGATGGGCTGTAATTCAGGGTCCATCTGTCCCAGGTTTTCCGAGAGCATGAAATAGCGGTGGTACAGCAGGCGAGGCCAGATCTCCCGATTGGGAAATTTTCCTTCAGTCTTTGTGCCATCGTCATGCTCCACGATGTAACGGACGGAGTTGGAGCCTTCCGGATTGGGAGCAAAAAAGTGAAATCCGTTGTTCTGGTACAACAGCTGAATGTAAGGAGACAGTGTTTCCCATATCCCCCGTTCGAGGTTGGAGGAAGGTGAAATCGAGACTGGAGCGGCAATGATGCCGAACAGGTGGAAGATGATCCAGCAGTTCAAGATGACGAAGCCGACTTTGGGAAGCAGGCCGCGTTGAAAAGGTGCAGGGAAGATTTCAATCTTTGGCGATTCAGTTTCCGCAGTTGACAAAGACATAATCCACTCTCACTGGATGCGATGAAAATAAAAAAGGAAAGGAAGCACAAGGGCTTCCTTTCCGTTATCGAGTATCGTGTGAGCATCCTGCGGCACACGGGATACTGCGTGTTTTGAGGTTTCCTTAACGTTGAGCAATCTTGTCAAACGTTGCGGGAACCAGCACGACAGTTCCGTTCTGGTTTTCAAATGTCAGTTGATACTGCTGGCCGACAGAGATCTGTTGTCGATGATCGACTGAAGAGCCATTCAGTTTCACGGTGATGTTATAAAAATATGGACCATTTCCAAGAAGTTCTGGTGTGACAAAACTTCGCGTTTCTCCCACAGACTTCATCACTTGCCCATTCAGCAGCACGATGGCATCTGCAGGAACAGTCAGGTCAAGAGTGGCCCGGTTGGAAGAACTCAATGGTGGCAATGACAGGTCACTGTTGGCACTTGGAACTTCGGTACCTTCCTCTACAGGTGTATCGGCAGGTTGACCAGGTTCAATGTGAGAAGGGGCATAATAATTAGCTGGTGCGGAATAAACTGGTTGTGAGTAATAACTTCCACTGGAACCGCTACTACCGTAAGAACCACTGCTTCCGCTCGATCCGCTGCTGCCGTAACTGACGTATCCACCATAGGACCCGCTGCTGCCACTGCTGCCATAGGAACCGTAGCTGCCGCTTGAGCCACTGCTGCCGGATGAACCGTAGGAACCATAGCTGCCACTGCTGCCAGACCAGCTTCCACCGCTGCCGTAGGATCCTGAGCTGCCGCTGCTGCCATAAGATCCATAGCTGCCGCTGGAACCGCTGCTGCCGTAGGAACCATAGCTGCCACTGGATCCAGAGCTGCCGCTCGAACCTGAGCTACCCCAGGATCCACTGCTGCCAGATGAACCACGACGCCAGCGAGCTTCTGCATCCTGACAGGTCAACAGGCAAGTGCAGACCCCCAGAACAGCAGCTGTTTGGACAATGCTCTTCCATTTCAACGCTACCATGTAACACTCCCCCAGAAAAGAACGTGATCGTTATCAGTCTGATTGAACGAACCGACTCGGGAGCCTGCAGACCTGTTGACAGTAATTGAAGGAGAGGCGCCAATCTTGCCAGAACTGTTCATCTGGGTGTTAAGGGTAGCATAGTGAGGAATATTTGCAATAAGCAAGATGGGAGGTCTGTGACAGATGGGCGCAGAGATTGAACTGGTTTGACTTGTGCGATTTCGCACGAGTTGCTTGGCCTGACTCACATTATTCTTCACTGACTTCCTCAATCGGAGGCAAAACCGCTTGAGGCAAGACGGTGATCGCATAAGAAGCATCCACGTCTGGCCAGAAGGCAATCTCACCCAATACCTGCAGTTTCCAGCGGATTTTGTTGGAGTTGGCATGAAAGGTATGCATGCTGTCTGCAGGGATGTTGGCCGTGGTTTCTCCCACCTCAATCCGATCCTGGGCAAATTCGTTGGCGAGAACTTCCTCGTAAAACAGGTTGGTTTCGGTGTAGGTGGAGGTTCCCCTCTGGTACTGGATCCACTCTTCTCCCAGAAGTTTGACCGTCAGCTTTTTGATAGAGGAGGTATTGCCATCCATCACCCATTTGATCCGGATGGAGTCTCCCAGTGGAATGACGCGTTCGCTGACGAGCAGTTTGGGGACCGGGTTAAACAGTTTCAGGAAGTACATGATGGTGACAACAATCCCCCCCGCTCCCACGGCCACAAACGGAAGCATGAACAGGGTCTGCAGAAAAGGACGTTGCCCGTCAATCCACTGCTGAATCGTGTCAAAGACAAAAATGGAAACGATTCCACACCAGAACAGAGTAAAGAAACCGCAGCCGAGGAATGATGTCCAGGTGGAATCGACAGGTTTCAACTCTTGTGGACCGGGTGTGGCATCTGGATCGTGCCAGTCTTTTTTGTCAGAGAAGGCATTGGCGAAATTGCTGGTCAGATCGATCTGGATGGGACTCTCTGAAAGCTTGGAGGAGCTAGAGGCCAGCTTGCGGGAGTAGTACGGCGTTGCAATCAATCCGAGCAGGGCTATCACGACAAAAGCGAGGGGAATCAGTGCAGACAGTGAAACGGGTCGAAAGCCTTTGCTCAGTACGGCTTCAAATTTCTGATCCGGATTGACATAGCAGACCGTTTTCGCGCCGACCGGGAATTCTTGCTTCAGTTTCCGGATCGCCGCTTGAGGGGGAGCCGTGTTTTGGAGATAATCGAATTGTTCACTGTTCAGCTTTTGCCCATCAATTTCGTATTCATATTCGACTTTGGTCCGATTCCCCGCTCGATTGTAGGCGGTGATAATGCAGGGAGTTTCCTGCCAGGACAGAGCGTCAAAATAGGGCCCGAGAAATTCCTGGTACAGGACAAAAGAAAACATTCCCGAAACCATGAGCATGATTCCGAAAAACATGGAGAAGAAACAGCCGCAGCCAAAGGAACTGGAAGACTTGTGCGACAGCGCTTTCATGGATCCAGGCTGGTCAGACATCAGATTCACTCCTGAAAGTTTTCCATTCGCTCGACTCAGACATACCAGGTTTTGCCACTGGGTGTGTCTGCTGGTTGTGATGGTCTTCTGTCTGCCGGCAGTTCCTGCCAAAGCAGACCGGTTTACCATAATTGATGAGACCGGTTCGCGAAAGCAGGTCGATGGCAAGTTGCATGGGAGTGGCCAGGGAGCAGTTGCCATTGAACTGCCCGACGGGCGGATAGAACTCTATACACAGGCTGCTCTGCTGGAACGTGACAACTCCGTAGAATGGCAGCCCGAAACTCCGGAACAGATCGCCAGGGGGCTTGCCGATCGCTTCGGCCCGGAGGTTTTCCGCAGCAAGATTGACGGGAATTATGTCATTGGCATGGTGTTGATGGATCCGCTAGAACGGAGTGCTGAAACCGCTGCTGATGGATTTTTGCGTAAAGCGGCCCGGTTCATGAACCAGGTGGATGACATCTTCGAAGACTTCGCGACTTCAGCCAGACTGACAATTCATGATGCCGAAGTTCCGCTCGTGCTGTTGATTTTCGAATCGGATTCCGACTTCAATAGCTATGCTACCACAGTCATGAAAGGGCAGGGGTTGTCGGTCAACCGGATTTCCGGATTCTATGATGGGTTGACTAATTACCTGTCCATTCGCATGGCGGAGTGTGCAACATTTGAGGTTCCTCTGCACGAGGCGATTCATCAGCAGGTCTACAATCGAGGGATTCTGCAGCGTCTGGCTCCGGTCCCCGCGTGGTTTAATGAAGGAATTGCGACTGGCTTTGAAGCCAACAAGGACCGGATTCGTTCCGGCCCAATCCAGGTGCACAGCCGGTTTGCCACTCGGGTAGCAGATATCCAGAATCTGAACTGGGATGTTCTGATTTCAGATGATGAGGCCTTTCGGGGAGATGTCCTGGCAGGAGATGCCTATTGTCTGGCCTGGTGTCTGCATTGGCTGCTGGTCAATGAACATCGGGATGCTTATCGGAGTTACGTGGAACTGCTTTCCAAAAAAGAACCACTGGCGAAACAGGATCCCCAATTCCGGGCGGGGGAGTTTGTTCAACTGTTCGGGGATGATATCCCCGCGCTGGAACGGCAGTTTTCCCAGGCTTTGAAAATTGCGATGCGAAAGCAACGGTTTCGTCCAGAGAAACCGACTCCCGGGATGATGGTGAGTCAGCAGAATCTGGCCGAACTGGAAATCAAGGCCACAACTCGGGTTGACCGGGGCGGAGTCCTGGAAGTCCAGGGGCGTTTGCGGAACATGAATCCACTGCGAAGTCTGACTTTTGCCGTCAATCTGGTAACCGATGGGGGCACTTATGCCCAGTGGATCGTGCCGAATGTTGATTCGGAACGAACAGTACCTCTGCCGCTGCAATATGCCACCAGGGTGATGCCCGGGCAAACAGGTCAGGCTTCTTCCACATTTCGTGTTGAGGTCATTTCTGTTCTGCCAACCAGTTCCCAGGCACGGGAGTGGACTCAAGGTTCTCCACCGGTTCCGCTGGAGGGAAGATGAGCAACACATTGCCAACGGCAATCATTCAGTTACCTCCGGTCTCTCCTCGAATGCTGGAGATTTATCATCCGGGAGCAGTGCCCCTTTCTGCGCTTTCACAACTGGCAGCAAAGGGGACGGTGTTTCACGAGTATTACTCTTCGAAAGCTCAGCAGGCTGAATTTCGTCAGCGGTTACAAGATACCTCTGGAGATAAGTGGGGAGAAAATGGGCTTGCACAGCTTCCCGTGTCTGCAGAAGTGGCAGAAAAAACGCTGCTCTGGATTGTTGCAGAATCTGGAGCGGGGCGGGATTTGCATAGTTGCGATCTGGCTTTGGGAAAATGGATCGAAATGCTTCGTCAGGCCTGGGAAGGTCGAGAATATCGGATTGTCGTAATGGCTCCGACCGGGTGCGGGGAATTGTCAGGTCCCGCTCAGGAAGATTCCACGGGAGAATCGACAGGGCCTGGTTTTCGGGAAGCGTATCAGAAAAGTTTCTCTGCCAGTCGCTGGACTCCGCTTATCATTTCAGGATCCAGTCAGCAGGAACATGTTCGCAATCTGGATCTACTCGATCCTGCCAAACTTAATGAAATGCTGGCAACTGTACAGGATAGGGCAGGTGACGGGACGCTTCTGTTTGAAGATGCAACCCGAGTGGGGCTGCGGGCTTCTGAGCGACTGCTGGTTGTCGGAAAGGAACTGCTGGGATTGCAGGAGGATGATCTGCATGATTCCACTGCGGTAGAGCTGTATGCCAAGCCGGAAGACCGGTATGATCTCAACGACATTTCCAGCAGTGAGCCGGAATGTGTACAGGACATGCTGAATCGTTTAAAGCAGCTTGTTTAACAGGCCACAGCACATCGCAGACTCCTCCAGCAGTTAATCCCAGTGGATTAATATTGAAGAGGATGAGGGAATCTGTTCCAGGCAATTATGTGAACAGCAGTGTCTCGATATCCGAGATTGTGACGTACTGTTCTGTTGTTGGATCGGCACTTTCAATCGCAGTGGAATCAGTCACAGTTTCCACGGCATTGACATTCAGTGTGATTTCCGTGTCGCTCACAATCTGCAGAATATTAAATATCTCATCACCAATCTGGAGCCGCTGACCAGCATTCAATTCCGTTGTGAAGGATGTGCCAGTCCCTGTCAGGATCGCGCTGCCGGAAGTGGTGGAAACCGTCCCGGTAATGGTTTGGGTCAATTCTTGATAGCCATCGAGTGGAAGCTGTCCCAGAGCAACGTCTGCCAGAACATCTCGCAGGTCGAAGATGGCCAGATCATGGATGGCATCCACAACTGACATCCCGCTGCCAATCACAAAGCCGAAGACCGTATGCTGATTTGCATCCAGGAAGGAATTGTCAACCGTATTAAAGAACCACTGGCTGGTTCCCGACTGGGGCGATGCTCCCAGTGCCATTGACAGAGTGCCCCGGACGTTCGAATTCAAAGCATTGAATTCATTCTGGATGGCCGCATCCGTGGGAATTCGTTCCAGATCTGGGTTGAGCCGGAAGCCGCCTCCCTGAATGACAAAGTCGCCTCCAGCCTGAGTCTTGGCGGAGCGATGAATGATCGAATTGGTGTAGCGGGCATCGTAATTGAGGAAATTCGCAACCGTTATTGGGGCATCGGTGTCAAACAGTTCCACATCGAAAGTCCCTTGCGAAGTGGTAAAGCGGCTGACAGTCCCCACGGCAAAGTGCACATTGACCGACTCTTCTACTGAGCGGCTTAATGCATCTTCCGAACGCACGACGACCTGGTTCTCTCCGCGATTCGTCCGATCGTTAATGAGTGTGGTCGTGACGGTAAAGGTACCGTCTGCCCCAGCGGTGGCGGTTCCCTCGTTGAAGTTTCCATCGCCATCCACGTCAACCGAAACGGTTGCTCCTGCAGATGTGGTTCCACTGATCTGGAACGAGGCATTGTTGACGATGATTGTGTTGTTGGAGGCAATTGACTGATTAGCGGACGTATCGAGTGTGAGAGTCAGGTCGGCGGGTTCAATGCGTGTGCTGAACTGAGTTGCCAGGGCATCCGTGACGGCAAACAGGCCGGTCGTCGCGTCATCAAATCGGGTTGTGAACTGGGTGGCATCCGTAGTGGAAGATTCCACACTCCGGATACGGCTTCGGTCTCCTACAGTGACGGTCGTGGCGATTTCCGTGGAATCAGATCCCTGGTTCCCTTGCACTTTGAGGTCGTCACCAAAAGATGATGTTCCCAAGATCTGAAGCTGATCGTTGTCCTTACCGAGTCGGATATTGGTGTTATCACCCACCTGAACCGGATTGAGTCGGACCAGGTCGCTCCCCCGATGTGTTCTCACATGCAGGTCATCAGTGATGGTGACATTGGTCAGCGCGATGTCGTCATTACCGCGATGAGTCCTGATGTGCAGATCATCGCCGATAGTTGTGTCTTCAATCCGGATGTCCTGATCTCCACGGCGACCTTTAATGTGCAGGTCGTTACCGATGGTGGAACCATCAATGAATGTGGAATTGTTGCCATCACCGAGTTCCAGGTACACCGAATTACTCACGGTGACATTGTTCAGCCAGACGGAATCGTCTCCCTTGTAGCCCATGAACTGCAGCGAGCCACCGATTGTGACGTTGTTCATCCCGAGCTGATCGTTGCCATTCCCACCCGCCACACTCGCATCGCTGGTGACGGTAATCCCGGTGAAAGTAAGCAGGTTGTTGCCGGTAGACAGGTCAGCGGCAATTCGACCTGTAATGGTTGTTGAACCGGTAGCCAGAACGCTATCGCCTGCCGCTCCATTAATCGTGGTCCCGTTCAGGCCACTGGCTACCAGGTTGCCATTGACGGCCTGAATCAGAATGTCGTTATCGGAACTGTCACCGGAAATGACCAGCCCGTTTGCATTCAGTTCAACCAGGACATTTCCTGCCAGCAGATGACGGGCTTCCAGCGCTTCAGCGTTCGAAACCGGTCGCCAGGCCTGTTTTCGGTTGCGACGAGAGATTCGGGTCAGAGAGCGGAAAGTGCGTTGAAATGGCATCAGCACGGGCTGGTTTCCTGATAATAGAAGCGAACTGGGCGCGCAGTTGAATACCCTACGTGGCTCATGGTACGTAGCGGTTCAGGCAGAATTAAGCCCCGAATCGGAAAAAAATGTGCCTGAGAGCATTGATTCGCAGCATGCCAATGAACATGAAGCGAAGGGTTTATTCTGATTCGGGAGCCTGATCTGATTATCAGTTCTGGGCTGCTTTTTTCGCGTTTTCTTCTTCCTGGGCGGAAACTTCCGGATTGGGCTCAGTTGTTCCGGACAGGTCGCCCCTCATCCACAGTACGGCATTTTTGACCGATGCCAGGAAGGCTTCATTCGTCCAG
>JAGQQT010000210.1 GCA_020426065.1 Planctomycetaceae bacterium
CTTCTGTCACGGTTTCTGCGGGGAGTCTGGCGACCAGTTGAAAGAAGGCATCATAGATTTCTTCACGCTGATCGGTCTCCAGTCCGGTTCGCTGTTCCAGCTGGTTGAACACGTTCACGAACGCCTGCAGGCACTTCCTGGCCGTGTTTTTGGAGGGTTTTTTACCCGAATCAGGAATGGAACTGCTGGCGGTCTTCCAGGCGGCCATCGCTTTCTTCCCAGCCGTTGCTCCGAAGTAGTCCTCCCAGAAGCGAAACGGGTTCTCCAGATTGTTGGCGATCCATTCTGCTGTCCGCTTGCCGCGAATGCTGAGTTCCTTAATGCCCTGGAACTTCTCTTTCAGCAGCAGTGCATCCTCACGGCGGAGGCCATCAAAGTTTACCTCCTGGAGAGCGGGAAGCTGATCTGGCCCTGGAAACGAATTGACATCCATGTTGTAACACTCATGGATGTTGAGTTCCTCCAGAGACTTGAGCTTCGAGAGTGCCGCTTCGCCCGACAAGACAACCGCTTTTCCCATGATGTCCAATGATTTCAGATTTGGGTACGCTTTGGCGATGGCGGCGATATCAACATCTCGGCAATTGAACAGTTGCAGGTCCGTCAGCTGTTTGAGACCAGAGATGCTCAATAATTCACCTTGATAGATCATCAGCCTCAGTCCCTCCCCCTGTTTTGGACAAACCACCGTCACTCGACAACCAGAGGGAGGAGTAATCAATCTCAGGTAATCCATCCGGCCATGGACGGGCAACTTCAGCTGGAGCGATTTTTTCTGAACGTAGATTCCCAGATTGTCGATGGCATTTGCTGTTGAAAAATCGAATCGGGAACGGCCGCTTTCTGACCAGGTGAATGTTCGGACCCGACACTCTCGGGAAGCCAGGAAATCCAGAACCGTCGCATCGGGCCCCCGGTAGGTGAGGTCGGAGAGATTCTTGAGTCGCTTCAGTTGATTCCAGTCCAGCGGCCCGGGCTGATAAGACAGATCCCAATACCCTTCGCAGGTTTCACGTCCCTCCGAATCGATGGAAATCCGCCAGACATCATTAGGGACCCGACACTTCGGGTGTTTTCCATCCAGATTTAATACAACCGGCATTGCGACTCCTTAGTACCAGAAGGCGAAATGAGAGAGAAACTTTATCTCACTTGAGTTCCTGTGTGGCACGGAGGAACTCCTCCGGAGGAATCCCACCTTTTGCCGCTACCATCTCTGTATAGGACATTTTGGGTTTCAGGCCGCAACGCTTGAGAATGTCGGCCCGCTGGTCCGAGTGCCGTAAATCTTTGAAAAGGTGATCCACGGCTTCCGCATCATCCTGGCTGGCCTCCTGAATCCAGCGGGGAACCAGACTGAGAAAACATCTCACGTGGGGAATCGGATCGTATTCTTCAGCGGTCATCTTCAGAGGCAGTGCGAGGCCTCCCTTCTGAAAATAGTAATCCTGCTTTCCTTTGCCTGCATGCCAGCGGGTAACCCCTTCCGGGAAATCCAGCTCATCCCCAGAGGCCGGAATGTTTCCGATGATCGGGAATTTTCCACGGTAGATATCATCGTGCATCAGGAACTGCGTGGTGAGAGTTGGCAGCTCGGAAATCTCTTCGAGCGTGACGGATGGTCCGGCATACTTGTACAAGACCACCAGCAGACCACTTCCCAGCACGGGGCCATCCAGACCGCAATGGGGAACCTGTCCAAACAAACCTGCCCGGCGCAGGCGATAAACATCGAGCAGGATCCGGCCGTAACCCACAGTTCCCTTTGACAGGGGAATCTCGAACACATCTCCGGAGCGGTAGCGAATCCGGGCAAGTTTCTTCTCCCGCAACTCGTCAATCCGCTGCAGATGATCGGGCGGGCAGGATGCCATGAACTCTTCAACCCAGGCTTCCAGAGCTTCGAACGAAGTGATTCCGTGATCGTGCAACGAGACCAGGGACTCGTCATTGGTGGTGTGAGTGACGTACAGATGCTGGAAATTGAAGGACTTCCCTTTCCAGCCAAAGTAACAGACAAACGAAAATCCCAGCGGCTTCCGACTGAGAATATTCGCAGGCGAGAGCGGCTTGGGCTTTCCTCGTGCGGTGGCAGGTAATAACTGTTTCCTGTCCTGCGTACTCAACTCGTAATCGTATTCCATGTAGCCGTACTGCTGGCCCTGCTCATAGCAGATGACTTTGCGGATCACGTCCTGATCAAAAAAGAGAATCAGATCCTTGAGCTGGACCAGCTCCCAGCTCGCCTCCACGGGATGAAGTCCCAGATATTCGCGCTGACGGTTGGTGAGCAGATATTGAGTCATGGCATTCCCTGGAATGCACTGTGCTGACAGTGCAGAGTACGATCAGCATCGATGTGATTGTGAGAAGGGATGCTCCAGGTATGAAACTGGAGTCCAGATGCCGTTCATCATTCACACCGCAGGGAACATCGTCAACCAATCAACCGGTTTCAGCGTAAGAACGGATCTTACCACGTCGCACAAGACCCGAGGTCTACTCGGGTTTGAATTCGAGCGATTCGACCATCGAGAGGTCACGTCCCTGCAGATCTTCCACATGAGAACCCTCGACCGCAAAGACGAAGGAAATCTGGCGGCCATCTTCTGCTGCACAGAGGTAGTAGATCCAGATCATCGCCAGTTCATTCGCTTTTCCGGCGGCAGAGATTCGGAGAATATAATTGCCGCTCGCGGAATCGGTTTCCTGGCGGTCGACAATGCTTTCAAACTGGTCACCCAGTGAAGCACGGATGTCGCTTTCGAACTTTTCTGGAGAAACGTGTTGTCCTGGTTCCGCTTTGCCGATGCGGGCGATATTACACTGGCTGATCAAGGCACCGTTTTCGACCAGGCGCAACACGGCCACTTCCGGGATTTCCTGAAACACGTACCAGTGTCGATCATGAATCAGGCTGGCCTTCCAGTACTGGGAATCGAACAGCAGCAGTTTGGAAATGGGTGGCGGATCGAGAGGAATCTCGGCCAGTCTGGCATTACTGATGGTTGCGGCCGTTTCCGGACCACGCACCCATTCCACAGTCACGGTCACATCCATGCCGGGAGAGACGGTGCTGACGGATCGCTTTTCTTTCTGAATCCACCGGGCTGAGGTCATGTAGCGGGCCTGCAGATCAAACTGGACCGTGCCTTCAACCTGGATCGTGGCCGCTGCTCCCGTGATGGCCCCGCTCACTTCTCCGGAGATTTTGAGAGTGGCCAACTTTCCATTGACCTCAGAGAGGGTCCCTTTCATCTGCAGTTTGGTGGCAGCTTCCATACCCACGAGCATTTGAGCGGCCCAGTCCGGAATGGTCCAGGAATCTCCTGCTTCGATTTCTTCGGCCGGCAGGATGGCCTGCAGAGCCAGAGGATCGGCCGGGATGGTCATCAGGTCCAGATCATGACGACGCATCGGCATGTCCCGCGAGTAATAAATGAGTCCTTTGCGATCCCCTTCGCAAACCACTTCCCGGACGAGGGATGAGAGCCGGAGATTGGTGACCTGATTTTTGACCTTGATATCGGACTTGGCTTCGTCGTAGTAGCGGAGGGAACGCCAGGCGCGATCATCCCGTCCGCCCGCAGGGAGCACCCGCTCGGTAAAGTTTGTATTCGCCTGAAACTGCAGAGGCATTTCCAGGTTTTTACCATCCTGAGTGGGAGTCTGGATCTGTCCATTCCCACTCACGATCGCCTTGACCCGAAAGGTTCGTTCATCTCCAAACGGTTCCCGCAGCGAGAAGGATTCGGCCAGAGCCATTCCGGGAAGCAGGCAGCAGAGCTGCACGAGAGCACAGAGAATCCATCGGTTTGGTTGGCGGTGAGGCATGATTCCCTCCTGGAATACTGATCTGGCAGCGACTCGCATCTGTCGTGTGACGAACCTGTAGTTCTACGGTTTTTCCGGCAGATCGATCCCGGTTTTTAGTTTGAGTTTCGCCTTCAACGCAAGGGGGATCTGGGAAAAGTCGGTTTCAGGCCTCCGCATCCAGCCAGCGGCTCAAACCCCAGCGGGCTCCCAGGGTGATGACCGCAAACAGGAGAATCCCCTGGAGCGTGGAGATGAGAATCGCTGCCATCAGCAAATCGATGCGAAATTGGCCCTGAGCGGTAAACATGTAGTAGCCCAGCCCATACCGACCCGCCTCATGCCCGGCGAAGAATTCTCCCACAATCGCCCCGACAATCGCCATGCCGGACGCGGTCTGCAATCCGCTGACAATCTGGGGAATTGCTCCGGGAAACTTCCGTTTCCACAGCTCCTGCCAGCGGGAAGCCCCATAAAGACGAAACAGTTCTGCAAACTCGCCCCGTTTTTCCAGGAGTCCATTGGTGGTAGAGGTAATGATCGGAAACAGACTGATTACAAAAGTAATGATGATGACGCTGTTGGAGCCGTAACCGAACCAGGTGATGATCAGCGGGGAAATGGCCACAATCGGCACGGTGTGCAGAAAGATGGCATACGGGTAACAACTGATCCGCAGCCAGGAGAATTCGGCAAACAGAATCCCGGTGATCAGACCGAAAATCGTACTGGCCAGCAGACCCATAGTGGCGGAATAAAGAGTGATTCCGGCCGCACTCCACAGGTCGGAACCTCGTTCAAACAGAGCCTGAGCCACACGCCCCGGAGCGGGAAGCAGATAGGGGCCAATGCCGCTCACCCTGACAATCAGCTCCCAGGCAGCGAGCACCAGTAGCAGAACCAGCAGTGGAGGTGCGGCACGTATGATCAGTAAACGAGCGGCGTTGATGTGACGATTTGTCATCAAAATCCCCGGATTCTGCGGAATAATTCCACAATTTTTATGGTTGCCCGGCTTCGATCCACAGGAAATCTTTGGACGCAGCAAGACAGGTCGATACAATAATATGAGTGGATTCCTGTGTGCCACTCACGTGACAAAGTTTGCTGAATACGCAATTTTTGTATCGCGTGAGAATCTGGTGACGGCGGTCAACACAGACCAGCAGTGCAGGAACTCCTCACCCCACCTTGCCCAAATCTCCCTCCCGGGTTGAACAATGCGAATCATGAAAACACCACTCCTGATGTTTGTGGCTGGTCTGGTTTTCCTGTCCGCTGCGAATGTCTTGCAGGCAGCTGATCCGGCTGACGAATTTTTTGAATCCCACGTCCGTCCCATTCTGGTCGAACATTGCCAGGAATGTCACGGATCCAAAAAGCAATGGGCCGAACTCCGCCTGGACAGTCACTCCTTCATGATGAAAGGGGGAGAGAACGGTCCGGTGGTGGTTCCGGGGAAGCCGGAAGAAAGCCGACTGATTCAGGTCATTCATTATTCCGATGATGATTCCCAGATGCCACCTGATGGCAAACTGGCCGACGAGCAGATTGCCCGCCTGACAGAATGGATTACAGCGGGAGCACACTGGCCAGCCGAAAGTGCGCCGGTCGCCGTCGATTTCTTTACCGCTGCCGATGCGCACTGGGCCTTCCAGCCGATTACCAGTCATCCCGTTCCAGCGGTTCCGGAAACGGCCCGGGTTGCTGGCCCCATTGACTCCTTCGTCGTTGCCCGCCTGCAGCAGGCCGGTTTGCAGCAGTCTGAACGGGCCGATCCCAGGACTCAACTGCGGCGCCTGGCTCTCGACCTGACCGGACTTCCTCCCTCGTTTGAAGACGTTCAGGCCTTCACGGCAGACTCCTCCGAAGAGGCGTGGTCGAAAGTGATTGACCGCTATCTGAGTTCACCAACGTTTGGCCAGAAGTGGGCCCGTCACTGGCTGGACCTGGCCCGGTATGCAGATACCAAAGGTTATGTCTTCACCGAAGAACGTCGCTACCCGTTTGCCTACACGTATCGAGATTATGTGGTCGATGCCTTCAATCGGGACTTGCCCTATGACCTGTTTATTACCGAACAGCTGGCAGCGGATCTGATTCCGGATCGCCGTGATGACGGAGCCCTGGCAGCCATGGGTTTCCTGACCGTAGGAAACCGGTTTCTCAATCAGACCAGTGAAATCTATGATGATCGGATTGACGTGACCATCCGCGGGTTGATGGGGCTGACGATCACCTGTGCCCGCTGTCACGATCACAAATTTGATCCCATTGAAATGGGAGACTACTACGCTCTCAGAGGAGTGTTTGACAGCAGTGTGGAGCCGGAACAGCTGCCTCAGATTGGAGAATCCAACGATCCGCAGGCTTATGCCGGGTTCCAGGCCGAGAAAGAAAAGCTCGAAGCGAAACTGAATGAGTTTCAGGTGGAGAAGGCAACCGCCATCTCGCAGGAAGTTGGTGCTCACATGGAGCATTACCTGCTCGCGATTGCCGTCAATCGGAAATTCACTTCCGGACTATACACGCTCGAAGAGAAGTACGAAGTCCGCAACCGTTTCCGTGATGAACTGTATCGCTTTCTGGCTGCTCAGAAAGTGGAAGATCCGTTCTTCGGTCCCATCCGCCAGGTCATTCACCTCAACATTGACAACTACGACAATGAAGCCCCCAAGCGGATTGAAGCGGTTTACAAGCAGCTGGAAAGTGGCAGCTTTGTTGCCAATGAATTGCTGGCGGCTCGTCTGCAGCAGTCCCGGCCCGTCACGTTTTTTGACTTTGCCAAACTGTATGGTCCACTGATTTCGACGGCGCTGGCCGAGGAATCAACCTGGCCTGAAACAGAAAAAGAGGCCTGGCGAGCGTTGCGGGAGCATCTCAAAGCGACGCAGTTCCCGGTCCCGTTCTCACCAGAAAGTGTAACCGGTTACTTCAATCGGGATGAATCGAATGGACGTCGGGAACGAATCAAGAATGTGGATAACCTGATCGCGACCTCACCGGGAGCACCTCCCCATGCGATGGTGTTGAACGATAAACCGAATCCCAGCAATCCGTTCATCTTTAAACGTGGCAACCCCGGCATGCGGGGAGATGCCGTTCCCCGCCGGTTCCTCAAAGTGCTCGATTCCGTGCGGGCAGAACCGTTCAGCAATCAGTCGAGTGGACGGCTCGAACTGGCCCAGGCGATTGCCTCCCGTGACAATCCACTGACAGCCCGAGTCTTTGTGAATCGGGTCTGGATGCTGCTGATCGGTGCTCCACTGGTTTCCGATACCAGCGATTTTGGATTGCGGAC
>JAGQQT010000211.1 GCA_020426065.1 Planctomycetaceae bacterium
TCGCCGTGCATTTCCGCCAGTTTTGGTTTGGGATCGAAGGTTTCGAGCTGGGAAGGCCCACCCGCCATGGTCAGCCAGATAATCCGTTTGGCTTTTTGCGGGAGGGGAGGATTCGTCAGGACTCCGGGCATGGGAGCGGCCTGAACCGGACGGGATTCCTGGCCCAGCAGCGAAGCGAATGCCACTGTTCCGACGGAACCTGCCGAGCGATTCAAAAAGGCCCGTCGGGAAATCGCATGAAGCCATTGTGAGTTCTTGCTGTTTTGCATGATTCAATCATCTCATCAAGAATGAGGTTACGAATTCCCTGTCAGGTCCATCCGGGTTGACTTAGATTTCAACTTAATATCTCGTGCAGAACACGAGCCCCTTCCACACCGGTCAGCTTGGCATCCAGACCCTGAAACTTGACGCTGAACGCATCGTGCTGAATCCCCAGTTGATGCAGCATGGTGGCATGCAGGTCATGAACGGTGCAGACATTTTCGACTGCGGAATAGCCGAGTTCATCGGTTCCTCCGTAAACCGTGCCCCCTTTCACGCCCGCTCCTGCCAGCCACATCGACATGGATTTGTTGTGATGGTCGCGGCCAATCGGCCCCTTGTTTCCCTGAGACATCGGCGTCCGCCCGAATTCTCCAGACCAGACCAGCAAGGTGTCCTCGAACATCCCGAGATGCTTCAGATCATTGATCAGAGCAGCGCAGGCCTGGTCAACTTCGCGGGCGCGGAGCGGGAGTTCTTCCCTGAGCAGACTGTGATGATCCCAGTCTCGATGATAGAGCTGAATGAAACGGACACCCTGTTGAGCCAGACGTCTGGCCAGCAGACAGTTGGAGGCAAACGAACCATCTCCCGGTTCGCATCCGTAGCGGGAAATGGTGAGGGCATCTTCGCCGGACAGATCCATCAGATTGGGAACGCTGGTCTGCATCTGGAATGCCATTTCGTACTGGGCAATCCGCGTGGCAATTTCCGGATCCTGCGTGGATCGTTCCTGCTGACGGTTGAGCTGACTGATGGCGGTGACATCCATCCCCTGCTGTGCGTGGGAGACTCCCGGTGGATTGCTCAAATACAAAACCGGATCACCACTGGAGCGAAGCTGCACTCCCTGATAGCGGCTCGGCAGGAATCCACTGCTCCATTGACGGGCGGCAATCGGTTGCGGAGAGCGCCCTTTGCCAGTGGAAACCAGCACGACAAAACCGGGCAGATCTTCCGCTTCGGATCCGAGTCCGTAAGTGACCCAGGATCCCATACTGGGACGGCCGGCAATCTGGGATCCGGTGTTCATGAACATATGAGCCGGGTCATGATTGATCGCTTCGGTTGTCATGGAGCGGACCAGGCAGATGTCATCCGCGACAGAGCCGAGATGCGGCAGCAGGTCGCTCATCTCCATCCCGCTCTCGCCATATTTTTTGAAGCCGAACTGCGGGCCCAGGCAGAACAGTTTCTGCCCCTGCAGCTGGGCCAGCTGCTGCCCCTGGGTCACGCTGGCTGGCATTGGCTGGCCGCTCATATCGGCCAGTTTCTGCTTGCGGTCAAACAGTTCCAGATGAGACGGCCCGCCCGCCATGGTCATCCAGATGACTCTTTTGGCTCTTACCGGGAGTGGCAAGTTTCCGATCACTCCCGCTGTGGGGGCCGCCTGTGGCTGCGACTGCTGGAGTAACGAGGCCAGCGCGACGCCGTACAAGCCCTGCTTGGTGCGGGCAAGTACCTGGCGTCGATTCAGACTGGTGGATAACAACTGCATCCTGTTCTCTTCCGTTCTTTCCGAAGTATGTTTCCCGATCAGGAACGGGTAATTGTTTCGTGCAGGTTCAGCAGGACCCGGGCCACATGACTCCAGGCTGCCAGTTCCACCGGATCAAGTTCCGTGTTACGGGGAGCCAGTCCGGTCTTCAGGAGAGATTCTGCTGCTTGAGGATCTTCCCGATAAACCTGCAGGTGCTGAGCAAGGAGTGGTTCGATCACTTTCAGTTCTTCGGCATCCGGATCTCGCTGGAGTGCCTGCTGCCACGCCCAGCGTAAACGCTCTTCTGTGGACTTGGGTCCTTCTGTCAGGATCCGCTCGGCAAATTTGCGGGCGGCTTCGACATAAGTGGGATCATTCAACAGCACCAGTGCCTGCTGAGGGATGTTTGAGCGGTTTCTCTCTGCACAACATTCTTCCCGGCTGGGAGCATCGAAGGCCATCAGACTGGGATGCAGGAAGGTTCGTTGCCACCAGGTATAAAGTCCCCGGCGGTATTGGGATTCTCCCTTGTCGGCATCGTATTCACGTCGGGGGAAGTTCAGGTTTTCCCAGTAGCCACCCGGCTGATAAGGCTTCACGCTGGGGCCACCAATATTCAAAACCAGCAGGCCTGAAACCGACAACGCATAATCCCGCACCAGTTCGGCATCCATCCGGAAGGCAGACTGCCGGGCATGTTCCCGGTTGTAAGGATCGGCAGCGAGTAAGGCAGGTGTGGCGACAGATGTTTGCTGGTAAGTCTTGCTGGTCACGATCAGGCGGACCATGTGCTTAACGTCCCAACCGGAATCCATCAATTCGCAGGCCAGCCAGTCCAGCAGAGGGGCATTGGGAGGAGTTTCCCCCTGGGCTCCGAGGTCATCGAGCACCTTGCTGAGTCCGGTACCGAAGAACTGCTTCCAGAGCCGGTTCATATAAGCCCGGGCAGTCAGCGGATTGTCTCGGGAAACGAGCCAGTTTGCCAGATCGAGACGGGTCAACTCCCGTTCACCGAATTCGGGCTGCGGCAGGAAATGAGGCAGCGCAGGCTGCATCACTTCACCGCTCTCATCCATCCAGTTGCCACGCGGCAGAATCCGCACGGTCCGTTTGTTGTTGGTGCTGATGCTGACAATGCAATGGGGCAAACTGTTTTCGTAACCCGTTTTTTCCTGTTCCGCTTTTTTGAGAGCGGCGAATGTTTCCTGATGCTCCCGATTCACGACCGCTCGATAGTATTCCTGAATCGCCGATTTCAGTTTCTGGTCGCGCTGGTCGGCAGGCTTGCTCAATGCATCCAGAGCAGCCTTGGCCAGATCCTTTTCATTTTTTGAGGCTTTGGAATCTTCAGCCAGCTCGGGCAGAGATAACCCTTCTGAGGGGAGCGAGGCTTCCCATTCTGCCTGAGCCTTGTCGAGCACGGCACCGGCTTCATTCGCCAGCTTCTGGGCGGCCTTCAGTTCTGCATCTCGTCTGGCCAGTTCTGCTTCCTGCTCTGCCGTGATGACCAGCATGCCTGCTTCCCGCTTGCCGAGAATTGGTTCCTGGATATCGGCGAAGAAGGCCCCCAGCGAATAAAAGTCCCGCATGGTGAATGGATCAAATTTATGATCGTGACATTGGCAACAACCCGTCGTCATTCCCAGCCAGACTGTTCCCACAGCCCGGACACGGTCCGTCAACATTCGTGCTTCATAATCTTTGGGTTGGGCTCCCCCTTCCTCCGTACTGAGCAGCAACCGGTTAAATCCTGAACCAACTCGGGTTTCCTGATTGGCTTCCGGCAGCAGATCCCCGGCGATCTGCTCGATCGTGAACTGATCGAACGGTTTGTTCTCGTTGAAGCTCTCAATGACATAGTCGCGATACGGCCAGACATTGCGGGGATTGTCGCTGTGATAGCCGATCGTGTCGGCAAATCGCACCAGGTCGAGCCACCATTGCCCCATCCGCTCCCCGTAATGAGGATTGGCCAGCAACGAGTCGACCAGTTTTTCGTAGGCGTCTTCACTGCCGTCATTGATAAACGCATTCACCTGCTCAGGAGTGGGAGGCAGGCCAATCAGGTCGTTGTACAAACGTCGGACCAGAGTCCTGCGGTCGGCTTCCGGTGAAGGTTTCAGTCCCAGTTCCTGCAAGCGTTGCTGAACCAGAAAATCGATGCCGTTTTCTCCCGCCGGGATCTCTGCTTTGACGGGTGGCTCAAAGGACCAGTGCTGTTGATACTCGGCTCCCTGGGCAATCCACTGCTGGAGTGTTTTTTTCTGCGCGGGAGTCAGCTTCTTGTGTGAATCGGGCGGAGGCATGATCTGTTCCGGATCATCCGACATAATCCGTTCCAGCAAAGTCCCCTCTCCCGGTTTGCCTGGCACGAACGCATTGGCTGCGATCGCTTCCTCGCGGAGATCGAGCCGGAGGTCCGCCTGCCTGTGATTGGCATCGGGACCGTGACAGAAGAAACAGTTGTCCGAGAGAATTGGCCGGATATCCCGGTTAAACTGAACCTGTTCTTCTGCAGCAGTCTGGTTGACTACTGGCAATGCAGCAACGACACACAACAGCGATATGCGAAAACTCGCGGCGGATGAAATCATTCTGTTCTCCGTACGCAGATCGGATAAAAACCGTGCAAAATCAACATCCATTTATATAGCGAGAAGAGGGCATAAGCAATTCCCTGCCAGAATCTCCCGAGGGGAGCCCCGACTGAAATCAGCCGCCAGAGGAGCCTTTCGGAGTTTTGTGCGACAAAAGACCACAGCCTTCGGCTGGTCCTGGAATCGCTGCAGTTGTATTCCCATTGCTCCCCGATCAGAATGAGCCCGAGGGTTCCATCACTGGATCTCGCGGGTATTCTGCCTCTCGCAAGCGGAAGAGTTGCCTCAGCCGGGAGAAAAAGTTTTCGAGAAATGTTTCTCTCCTGCCTTGCTCGGAAGAATTGATATTCACTTCACAACTTTTGATGACACTGCTCTTCACTTCCTCAAGCGATTTTCATCATGCATGCAACTGAGTTTCTGGAGCAGGCCCTCCCTGACAAGGTTCCCCCTTTCGTGGTCTTGCTGGGCGGAGAGCATTATCTCAAGCAGCTGGTGATTCAGCGGATCGCCGAAGCGCTGTTTGGAGCGGAGGATGCTCAGGAAATGCTGAACAGTGTTGAGGGAAAAACAGCCAACTGGACCAGTATTGCCGATGAATTGCGAACGATTTCCATGTTCGGTGGCAACCGCTGTGTGCTGATTGATGGAGCGGATGATTTCGTTTCCAGCTTTCGCTCGCAACTGGAAACATACGCAGACCATCCCGCGAAATCCGGTGTCCTGATCCTCGATGTAAAAAGTTGGCCCAAGACCACCAAGCTGGCCAAAAAAATTGTCAAAACCAGCCTGCTGATTGACTGCGGGGAGCTGAAAGGAGCTCAGCTGACGAGCTGGATCTGCGGCACCGCAAAATCGAAATATGGAAAAACGATCTCACGGAACGCCGCTCAGACCATGACTGAGCTGGCGGGAACTTCTATCGGACTGCTGGCCCAGGAAATCGACAAGCTGGTGTCGTTTGTGGGGGAACGGAATCAGATTACCGAAGAGGATGTGCAGACACTGGTCGGCGGCTGGCGGCTCGAAACCACATGGGCAATGATCAATGGTGTGCGGGATGGTCAGCTCGGACAGGCACTGACGGAACTGAACAAGCTGATCGTGGCGGGGGAAGCTCCGCAGAAACTGCTCGGTGGAATCACGTTTGTTTATCGCAAGATCATTCAGGCCGTCCGCATTTCCGCTCAGACCCGACAGTTGGGTCCCGCACTCAAGGATGCAGGCGTTTTCCCACGGGATATCCCCGCTACAGAAACGTATCTGCGGAGGCTGGGACGGGTACGGGCAGAACAGATTCCCCGTCTGTTGAGTGATGTGGATATGGCACTGAAAGGTGAAAGTGCCCTGCCACCACGCGTGCTGATTGAAAAGCTGCTCGTGGAGTTGTCGCCTTAAATCTACCGCTTACCGGGACTTCATCACCACTTCGACTTCAGCCAGCTGCTCCTGGGTGTTGACTCCCATCGCTTCCTGGATATCGAGCGTGTTGGCGGCCAGGACGGTTTTGCCTTTTCCCAGCAGAATTTCTGCACAGTCGGTGAGATAGTATTCGGCCTGCTGGTTTTCAGGCCGGAGTTCTTTGAGTGCCTGCAGGAGATCCTGAGCCTCAAAGGCGAAACAACCGGTGTTGATTTCTTCGATTTTCTGCTCTGCTTCGCTGGCGTCTTTCTGCTCGACAATCCGCTGAAAGGTGCCATCGGCGGAACGAACAATGCGCCCCAGCCCAAAGTTGTTGCTGGTGGTTGCGGTGCCAACCACACAAGCTGCCTGATGTGCGGCCTGCTCATCCAGCAAACCACGAAGAGATTCTCCCCGCAAAAGTGGAGTATCGCCTGCCAGAACTAACACTGGACCACTGTGTGCAGCCAGGGCCTTCTCGGCCATCATGACCGCGTGTCCGGTTCCCTTCTGTTCGGACTGCAAGGCGAACTCGACATCCGGGTGATGAGACAACGCACCCTGAACTTCTTCGGCCTTGTGCCCGACAATCACAACGGTTTTCGTCACTCCCGCTGCCCGAGCCGCATTCAGAACGTGGTCGATCATCGTCACACCACAAACTTTGTGCAGCACCTTGGGCGTTTCCGATTTCATGCGGGTGCTTTTTCCTGCAGCCAGCACAATTGCAAGCGGACTCTGTGACATCAATAACAAACTTTCAGAAGCAGATGAATTCGGGAGGTTGGCTCAGTCTCTGTTGAGCAACAGACGTTAAATAGGGACAACAAATTGCTGGCGTGGTGTTTCCCTGCTGGTAACACTTTTCAAGCGACTTGAATGTGGGTGGCACTGGCTCTGCCAGTGTGTTTCCTTCCCATTCACGCCACTGGCAAAGCCAGTGGCACACCATTAATTGAAGTCTACCTGAAGATACGACATTAGAAGTTGATGCCGTACCGAATCATGAATGCTTCACCCGGATCCAGCGGAGCAACCGTGCTCAAGCCGTGCACGCTGTATTCCCGGTCAAACACGTAACCGAAGTCCAGATAAGACTGCCAGCAGGCTGTTTCCCAACGCAAGCCGGCAAAGGTTCGCCATTCTTCAGTCTGCAACTGAGGACTGGCTCCACTGATTTCACCCGCCTGCCAGGACTGGATATCGTATTCGGCACCTGCATACAGCCAGGTCGCAATACCAAAGGGAGTTCCAATGAACACATCGGCTCGGGCTTTTGGATAGGTTGCCCGGATTTCCCAGAATTCGTTTGGAGTCCAGACCACACCGACATGAGGCAGGATGTGATC
>JAGQQT010000212.1 GCA_020426065.1 Planctomycetaceae bacterium
TTATTCTCTCATAGACTGCACTCCAGTGGACTGTTGTGGTGCAGTCAGCTCAGAAAACTGTTTTCTGATAAATTACTGATTCCTGCTCACAGATGCCACTCACGGATCAGAACGGGGGCATAGCAGAGAACTCCAGAATGCATGATGCTCCTCTGCGGATCGACCTAACAGAAACAGATCTGCAATCCTCCCCTGTGCAGCCTGACCCAGCTTATTGCGAAGCGTGGCATCGGCCATCAGGTCTCGGCAGGCTTCGATGAGAAGTTCTTTGTGATCAGGTGGAACCAGTTTGACAGATCGTTCCCCTTCCAGCATTTCCTCCGTCCCGCCGACGGAAGTTGCCACAATCGCCTGGCCCGCGGCTGCCGCTTCCAGCAGGACTCGTCCAAACGGTTCCTGGCGAGCGGGATGAATCAGAAGATCAATTTGCGGCAGGAGTTCACGCACATCCGTCCGATATCCCAGAAAATGGACCCGCGGATCTTCGCTGCCATTTTCCAGTTCCTTGACCAAACCAGTAAAGTAGTCCCGGCTTTCCTGTTTGCCGGAATAGCGTTCTCCGATCACAACCAGGTGCCACTCCGGAAAATCAGGCAGCAGTTTCAGCCAGCTGGAAATCAGTAGGTCCTGGCCCTTTCGCAGACAGACTTGTCCAATCTGAGCGGCAAGTTTCACCTGCTGGTTCAGACCAAGTTCTGAACGCAGGTCTGTCCGCACTACGTGGGAATCCAGCTCGATTCCGTTATAAATCCGCTGGATCTGTTGAGGGGCGATTCCCTGCTGAACGTAATAATCACGAGTCGCATCAGAGACACTGATGAGACCATCCAAGTGCTGCAAATCCTCGACAGCCTTCTTGCTAATCCTCATTTGATCCCGCAAATGGCCAGTGATCGGAATCGGAAACTGGTCCCGATGGCGGGCAAAAAAACGGGCGAGGGTGAGGCTGTTGGCGTGCAGCAGATCCGGTTTTTCCGTGGCAAGCAGTGAATGCCAGGCTGCCAGAAGTTCTTCATCCGATTTCCGCTTGCCCTGGTCATCGCGCCAGGAAAACGGCACCAATCGGAACCGGTCCCGGATGAGTTGTTCTTCGAGAGCGCCACCGGGTGGCACAGCAAACAGGAACTCGAAGCGGGATCGCAACGCTCTCGCAACGGCCAGCAGGGATTGCTCACCTCCCAGCAGACTGGGAAACTCCATGGCGATCATCAGACGAGGCAAGGATCGAGTCATCGAAGATCGATCCTTTCACGTTGCTCAATCAGTGTGAATTGATGAGTGCCTGTGTGATGCCAGAGGCACTTCCTGCTAAACGAGCTGCTTGGTTGCCACGGTTCCTTCTGGTGAATTCCGGACTTCATAGCCAGCCGACTGCAGTTGATTCCGCAGGTCATCTGCCCGGGCCCAGTCTTTTTGTGAGCGGGCTTCGTCAATCCCTTTGCACAAGGCAACCGGATCGAACTCGTCTGTGCTTTCGTCCGCTGCTTCCTGGTGGTGTTCCATCGGAGCGACATCCAGAATCCGGTTGATCCGATTCAGGACACCCAGAGATTCTGCCGCATTCGGATGATTCCCCGACATCCAGGGGAACAGCACGCCCAGTGCTCCGGCAATGTTCAGGTTATCGGAAAGGGCACCCAGGAATTCAGTCAGAACCGGATGGGAATTGTCGATTGTTTCCACTGCTCCGCCCGAACGTTCTTCGAGTGATTTGCGGAACTCATTCAGTTTTCGCACAGCCCCAGCGGAATCCTTCAGACCCTTCACGGTGAAGTTCATGTTGCTGCCGTAATGGGAACGAATCAGCTCGTAGCGCAGAACGGCTGGATGAACCGCTCTTCCGGTGACTTTGCCACCCAGCACATCCCGCACGGTATAGAAGTTTCCTTTGCTCTTGGACATTTTTTCCCCTTCCACCATCAGGAAGCGGGCGTGCATCCAGAAGCGGGCGAAGTGAGCTTCGCCTGAAGCACCGCAGCTCTGTGCAATTTCACATTCATGGTGGGGGAAAATGAGGTCTTCACCACCAGTGTGAATATCAATCACATCGCGTCCCAGGATTTTACGGGCCATGACCGAACACTCGATATGCCAGCCGGGATATCCCATGCCCCAGGGAGAATCCCATTTCATGATGTGACTCTGATCTGGCTTCCAGAGCAGGAAATCCGCAGGGTGACGTTTGCTCGACTGATTCTCTTCATTGACGCGCCCGCCCGAACCTTCACGCAGCTGATCGAGCGTATTTCCGCTGAGCCGTCCGTATTCCGGAAAACTTTCCACGCTGTAGTACACCGCATGATCCGGCCCCACATAGGCATGGCCGCGCTCAATCAGCTTGGCAATCATGTTCTGCATTTCGGCAATGTTTTGCGTCGCGTGAGGAATCCGCTCCGGGTATTCGAAGGCGATTTTCAGGCCCAGCTTGCGGGAATCCTCCAGAAAGGCATCCGTGAAGTATTGAGCGACCTGATAGGGATCGTCCGGATTCTCGATGGCTCCTTCCGGCACCTTGCCAGATTTTTTGTCTTCCTTGAGTCGCTTGGCGGCCGCTTCCATCTTGTCTTCACCGCCACCGTCGGCCAGATGGTCATCCGTCATGTGCCCGACATCCGTGATGTTCATCACGTGAATGACGTCATTTCCCATCACTTCCAGGAAACGTCGGATCAGATCGGCAAACAGAAATGACCGGAAATTCCCGATATGGGCAAAGTCGTAAACCGTAGGCCCGCACGAATACATCCGCACAATCCCCGGCTCAAGGGGCTGAAATTCTTCGACTTTATTCGAGAGTGAATTATAAAAGCGAATCGACATCTGCTCGCGTCCTTGGCGATATCTGAACAACGGAAACTGTGGGTTCTTTGCGTACTTTTGTGAATTTCGGGAGATTTGAAAAGGTCAATTTTCTTTCTCACCAATCTGGCGGCGTTGATGCGATCCTCCATTTCGGAAGGATTCCCAATTCCCGCAGTCAAACCGACAGTTGCCCCTGTTCACGCGAAGCATTATCGTCTGGAGTCTGGAATGACTCTATTTGCCCGTTTTGAGAGGAATTGAGGGACCACATGTCAGATCAGCCACTGCGAAATGTGATCATCATCGGCTCCGGCCCCGCTGCCTGGTCAGCTGCCATTTACACATCTCGCGCGAATCTGCAGCCTCTGGTCTTTGAAGGGGCTTTTACAGAAGACAACCGCCTCAAGGGGACACTTCCGCTCGGACAGCTTGCACTCACAACTGAAGTCGAAAATTTCGCTGGTTTTCCCGCTGGAGATCTTTCCGGCTACTACAGCACTGCGTTCGACGAACGTAAAGCAGCGGAGATAAATTCAACGCATCACAAACAGGGGGTAAGTGGCCCGGAACTGATGGAGTTGATGCGACAGCAGGCTAAAAATTTCGGCACCGAAGTCATCACTGACGATATCGTCTCCTGCCAGCTGGGGGAAAAACCGTTTGTGTTGAAGTCTCTCTCTGGGAAAGAATATCAGGCGCATGCAATCATTGTTGCGACCGGTGCCCGGGCAAATTATCTGGGACTGGAATCCGAAGAGCGCTTCAAAAACATGGGCGTTTCCGCCTGTGCAGTTTGCGATGGGGCATTGCCTCGTTTCCGTAATCAGCCGCTGGTCGTGGTTGGCGGCGGCGATTCCGCCATGGAAGAGGCTACCTTCCTGACCAAATTCGCATCCAAAGTTTACATCGTGCATCGCCGCCACGAATTCCGTGCCAGCAAGGTGATGGCGGAGCGAGCGTTGGCCAATCACAAAATCGAAGTCAAATGGAACTCCGTCATCGATGAAGTTCTGGGAGACGAAAAGAAGGGTGTGACGGGAGTCCGCATTCGCAGTACAGTCGATGAATCCCAGACTGAAGAACTCGATGCCACCGGCTACTTCGCAGCGATTGGCCATACTCCGAATACGGATTTCCTGGGTGGGCAAGTTGAAACCAAACCCAACGGCTATATCAAATGGACGGTCCCCTTCCGCACCAATACGAATGTGGAAGGAGTGTTTGCGGCCGGAGATGTGGCCGACGATAATTACAAACAGGCCATTACCGCTGCGGGCAGCGGTTGCCAGGCGGCACTGGATGCCGAGCGCTGGCTGGCCTCACAGGGACACGAATAAACCAGAGCGGGGAGTGTGAATCACGAGGTCACAGGCGATTGCCAGCAAAAAACAACTGATTCACTGGCCCATATTGTTCATACACGGGAAACAGCAACCCAATGCGTTTCCTTCTGATCAACGAGAGAAAACCATGCTGACAAAAGAAGGCTGCCTGAAACGCCGGGAACGACTCTGGTCAAAAGTTCCTGATCATCTCGAGTGGCTGCTGATTGCAGATCCCCGTCATGTGCAGTATCTGGCCAACTTCATGGTCAATCCACTCAGCTTTTCAGGCGGCGAGCGTGCGTTGCTGCTGCTGGAACGGGAACGTGGTGCCACCCTGCTGGGAGATAACTTCACACTTCGTTCCGCTGCCGATGAGCCTCACATTGACGCGGAAATCATCGGTCCCTGGTACGATCACAAACATTCGGTCATCAATCGCGATCACGCGCTGTTCAATGCCCTCAAGCAGGTGAGCGATCGGCTTTATGGGCGTCCCGGTTCGGTCGAAGCTGAGTGGTTACCGGTTGGTGCCTGGGAAGTTCTGGCCCTGGATCATGAAGCTCATTCCGTCTCTCAGGAGGCAGGTAAAAAGTCCAAAGCCAATAGCACGCTCGATCTGGGAACGCTCATCCGTTCGCTGCGACGTCAGAAGGATGCAGACGAAATCGCTCTGCTCAAGCATTGCATGGAAGCCGGAGCGGCAGGTCAGCAACGGGCTCAGGAAGTGGTTGCCCCCAGCATCACGGAATTCGAAGTCTATCGGGAAGTTCAGAACGCGGCATTGAAAAAACTCGGCCGCCCCGGACTGGTCTATGGAGATTTCCGGGCCTGCACCTCCACCGCTCCCAAGCAGGGTGGTCTGCCTACTCATTACGAACTTCAGGCTGGTGATCTGTTTGTGCTGGATTACTCGGTTGTGCTGTGCGGATATCGCAGTGACTTCACCAACACCCTGGCGGTCTTTGAGCCAACGCCCGCTCAGCAGGAGATGTTCGACCTGTGCATGACCGGAATGAAAGCGGGTGAGCAGCAACTGAAAGCCGGAGCGAAAGCTGCCGATGTCTATAAGGCTGTCAAGCAGCCTTATCTGGATGCCGGGAGAGGAGAAATCTTTACCCATCATGCGGGACATGGACTTGGCCTGGGCCATCCCGAGGCTCCCATACTGGTTCCGGAAAGCACCGATGTTCTGCTGGCTGGAGATGTCATCACGCTCGAACCGGGTGCCTATCAGGAAGGGATTGGCGGAATCCGCATCGAACACAACTATCTGATTACCGAAACCGGCTTTGAGCGTCTCAGCCAGCATCACATTTCTCTCACCTGATGAAACCGTCGTCTAGTGTCGACTCAGTTTGAAGTCCGGCTGACAGAGCAGCTCGCAACCTGGACCTCAGAACGTCTGCTGCGAACCAAACGGATCACCGAGCCGATCGGCCCCGGACAGTGCCGTATTGATGGTCGCACGTTCTGGGATTTCTCGACCAATGACTATCACGGCTTCTCCCGGCACCCTGAAGTGATTCGCGCTGTTTGCGAACAGATTCCGACTCTCGGAATTGGCTCGCGGGCCAGCGTGCTGATTTCCGGCTGGTCGCCTGCACACGAAAAACTGGTTCGCACCCTCAGTGAATTTGAGTTGGTGGATGATGTAGCCCTGTTCCCCAGCGGTTATGCCGCCTGCATGGGAACGGTTGCCTGTCTGTCCCGGAAAGAGGATGTCATTTTGTGTGACCGGGATCTGCATGCCTGCCTGGTGGACGGCATTCGCATTTCGGGAGCAAAGATGCGGGTTTACCGCCGACACAATCTGGCAACGCTCGAACGGGAATTGAAAAAGTCTGCAGGCAATACGGGGCTGCGCTGGATTGTGACCGAATCTGCTTTCGGGATGGAAGGTTCGGTTGCTCCACTTCCGGAACTTGTCGCTCTGGCTGAACAATACGATGCCTTTCTGATCTGCGATGAAGCCCACGCTACCGGTGTTTATGGGCCAGCGGGCCAGGGCTATCTCCGGGAACTACTGGAGGCAGGGCAACTGACTCACGAACAGATCCGGGAACGGATTCCCGTCCGACTCGGCACGCTCAGCAAAGGGTTGGGATCACAGGGAGGATTTGTCGCCGGAAGTACAAATCTGATTCGGGTTCTCTGGAATTCCGCCCGTTCGTTAATGTTCTCAACCGGGCTTTCTGTTCCCGCCTGCGTTGCCGCCACTGCTGCCGTCAAACTCCTGACGGAACAGCCGGAACGCATTCACGAACTTCGCTCCCGGGCTCGATCCTTTCGCTCGCAGCTGATTGAACAGGGATTCGCGGTGCCGGGAAAGGAGGATTCCCCGATCGTCCCGATTCTTCTTGAGGATCCCGACCGCACTCTCCACTGGGGAGCAGAACTGCAGGCCGCTGGTTATTTGACAGGCATGATTCGGCCACCTACCGTGCCTCAGGGTACATCCCGTTTACGGATCTCGATCAATTCCGCAGTCCCCCAGGAAGCCATTGACCAGTTATTACATCAACTGATCTGTCTCGGCAGGAAAGACGCCGCCTGATGCCCAGCCCCGAGTCTGAGGAACTCTCATTCGATTCGTCCATCATTGAAAATGGATTGGCGGAGGAGTATCCGTTCGCCTCTCATTACCTGGATGTGGCGGGGGGAAAGATTCATTATGTTGATGAGGGGGAGGGGGCTCCGCTGCTGTTTGTGCATGGGAATCCGACCTGGAGTTTCGCCTGGCGGAATCTGATCAAGCGGTTTCGTTCCCAGTATCGCTGCATCGCGATTGATCACCTCGGTTGTGGACTTTCCGAGAAACCGGCAGATGGTCAGTACGGATACGTGCATCATATTGAACGTCTGCAGTCCCTGGTCAATCATCTGGAACTGGATCACATCACGCTGATTGCTCACGACTGGGGAGGAGCGATTGGCTGTGGTGTTGCCGGACG
>JAGQQT010000213.1 GCA_020426065.1 Planctomycetaceae bacterium
CCAGGATGTTGAATCCACCACCGGGACAAATCAGAACGACGGGAGTTTTTTCCGTTGCCCCTTCCGGGAGCGACAGGTGAATCTCCGGATGATTCACATTGGCCAGTTTGATGATCCGTCTGCCGGCAATCAGATTGTCTGTGGGTTTGTTGATATCTTCTTCCTGTTTGTCAGAAACAGGAAATTCGGGAGGAGCGTCTGGCCACAGGGAAATCACTTCCGCTGCAATTCCAGAAGTTGCAGAGCACAGAACAATCGAGAACAGCAGGCAAAGCGCACGGATCATGATTCCTCCAGGGGGTAAATGTCTTTTCCGTTACGAAATATCAATCGATCAATCCCCCGTCCAGCCAGCAGGGCCACCAGCGGAACGAGTGGAGCCCGCATGCGGGCATTTGACCAGTAAAAGGCATGCACACACATTACCGTGATCAGCACCGCGGCAATACAGTTCCAGCGCACAGATTCTTTTGGGTGGCGAAAGCCTGCAAGCAGTCCGGCGATGGCCGCAGCATAAACGATGACCGAAGAAATCCACATCGTGAGCTGGATTACGAAGGGGAGCTGATTTGCTTCCGGACCCTGCGGGACAGGTGACCAGAGTCTCAATTCACGGAGCAGGGCGGCTTTCAGAAACATCTTGGGCTGCGAGCGGATTTCCTGTATCGCCATGTCATATTGAGCCTTGTCGAGCTCCAGCTCGGACTTCAGTCCACGCGAGTTCAATTCGCTGGTCAACCGCTGATACCACTGTGTCTGACTGAGTGGACTCTCTGCAGGGTACTCATCCCAGGTGGTACCCAGTGGTTTGGAAACGATCGCTTCATAAAACGTCGCATTATTTCCCAGCAGCAGCGTATAGCCACCATGCGTGGTTGTCAGTTTGAAGTGTCCGAGGATCTGCTGGTTTCGCAGTCCCCAGGGAAGAGCGATCAGAAAGGCGAGCCCGACAATAATCATCAGGCTTTTCCCCTCGCGAACGAACTGCTTTTTTGTCTCTGCTGCCCATTCACCGCTCCACTTCAGGCGAATTCCAGCCAGGCACAATAATGTGGGCACGACCAGGATCAGGGGCCAGATGGTCGGGCGGCAGAGTGCACTGGCACCCAGCGAGATGCCGGTCAGGATGGCATAGATGGGACGTTCACTGGCATAGGTCCACGCCAGTAACGTGAGCACAACCAGGGTGGTAAACATGGTCTCCGTCATCGGGAGAGCGGTATAGCGGATTAGCAATGGATCAAAGGCGACAATCAACGCAGCGATCCAGCTGCCGGAACGAAGTCCCAGCCGCATCCCCAGCTTCCAGGTTGCCAGAACACTTACTCCACTGAGGAGCAGATGCAAAACTGCCAGGCCGGAAATCCCTCCCCATCTTGTGACGGCTGCCACAGCCAGAACATACAGAGGCGGGCGAAACGCAGTCGGCTCTGTGCTGCCCGGATTGCAGTATCCAATCCCGGCATTCAGATTCTGGGCAATTCCCAGGTAAAGATCCCGATCCTGTGACAACTCTTCAAACCGGACCAGCACAAACAGCGCTCGCAACACCACCGCAACCAGCACGATGCCCAGGATCCAACTCGTGTGTCGGGTTCTTGGGGGTGCGGTATTCATGAAACGAACGCGTTCTAACCATGCAGGAATCGGGCCATCAGTCGATGTCCTTCGGTGAAGGTTTCTCCCGACACGGCTGCCACTTCATCATAAGTCGAGCTCTGGTCAGCCGAAATCCCCTGACCAGCAATGGCAAAAGGAACAAAGCCGTGACTGTGAGTCTTGGTTCTCAGAAACGTGGGATGATCGGGGGAAATCAGGAGCCGGTACTCTCCCTGGGATTTCAGATACTCATGCACAGGACCGACAATATCTTCGTCAATCCTATGCAGAGCTTCGACCTTGGCCTCGACATCTCCTTCATGGGAAGCCTCATCAGTTGCTTCCACATGCACTACAACAAAATCTGCTCCGGATTTCAGTGTTTCGATGCAGGCACGACCCTTCGCCGCATAGTCGGTATCGAGATATCCGGTTGCACCCGCTACTTCAATAATGTCCCAGCCAATCAGTCGACCAATTCCCCTGAGCAGGTCCACTGCAGTGATCACCGCTCCTTTGACACCGTATTGATCCAGGAATGGCCGCAGGGCGGGACGACTTCCCTGACCCCACAACCAGATATTGGTTGCGGCATGTTCTCCCTGCAGCTTTCGTTGCTCATTTCCGGAATGAGCAGCAAAAATCGCTTCGCTCAACTGCATCAGTTCACGCAGGATATCCGATCCCTTGCCGGAAGGCAGAAATCCGGCGACCGCCTGATCGGTGATATCGTGAGGCGGGTAGGTCATCGTGGTTTCATCGAAAGGAACATCCTCTCCCGGATTCCGATAGATCAGCAGATTCCGGTAGCTGACTCCCGGCTTAAAGTCCCAGGGAGAATCCTTTGGCAGTTGAGACTGCAAATCCTGAAGCAGGCTTTTCCCCAGATCACTCGGGATCTGCCCGGCAGTGAAACTGGTCATCATCCCGGCCAGATTGGTGACCAGATTGCACCGAACCGCCCAGTCGTATGGGCCCAGTTCAATTCCCTGAGCGGCAGCTTCCAGCGGGGCTCTTCCCGTATGGAACTTCAGTGGATCATATCCAAACAGCGACATCGTTCCGACATCGCTGCCTGATGGCAGAGAAGGGGGGACATTATCTGAACGCCCGACGATCCCTTCAGCGGCCACTTGATCCATGTGAGGAACCTGTGCGGCCTGTAGCGGAGTTTTTCCATCCAGGACTGCCTGCGGTTCATCCGCCGCTCCATCAGGAATGACCAGAACATACTTCATGGGAAACTTTCATCGGAGATGATCAGAACTTTCTGTCTGAACATCAGGCGGGAGTGGTTCCGTTTTCAGGTGAAGCGACTTTTGATCAGCGTCAGCCACAACCGAAAACAATCAGTCTGCAGTTTAGCAGGCAATACCAACAACGCCACCGGATCGCCTGACTTCACCGCCACTCACTCTTCAAACTCGCCATCAGCGTAGGCCAGCCATTTTTCACGAATCAGGGCCACCTTCCGTTTGACGGTGCGGCTGGTCACGCCCAGTTTTTCGGCGATTTCCTCGGTGGAGTAGGATTCGAGTTTCAATTTCGCGATTTCACGCAGCGTGTCATCCCCCAGCACGTCCATCATCGAGGCGAACTGCTCATCCATGGCCATCAGGGTTTGAGGAGTCGGGTCTTCTCCCAGAAAAACATCCCAGCCCACTCCGGCCTGACCATCACCGCGATTCATGACAACCGATTCCCCACGGACATCATTGTTGCCTCGTTTCAAGGCAAACTGATGGCGAACCTGATCGGTCACTTTTCGCTGAGTCATCACCATCAGCAGAGCCCACAGGTTGTTCCGGTCTTCCAGTTGCGGGAACTGACCGCGGGCCGCTCCATTCATGAAATTGTTCATTACACTCAACGCGACATCTTCTTCGTCAACCACGCGGCGATTGGCTGCCCCCAGTTTCTTGCGGGCAATTGGCACGAGTTTCTGAAAGTAGCGATTCCAGATTTCTGCCTGAGCGTTGGCATCCCCCTGTTGCAGGGCATCCAGAACCAGACTGACGGAACCGGGGGAATCAGAATCCATAGTGAAAGCTCCCAGAAGTTCAGGACAGGAATGTGAGCAAAACAGTGTACAGCCACCATATCAGAATCAGGAGTCAATGAGAATCATTTCCGTCGACCTGATTTCTATGCGATCCCGCTCAGGCTGGATCGGAAATGAAAACAACCCGGCCGAGAGATCTCGGTCGGGTTGCTGGTTACAGGCTCATCATTAGCGGTGCAGGTGATAATGTCCTGGATGGTAGTGCAGGTGATCACCATGGACATCGAAATGTCCTGGATGATAATCCAGGTGTGGACCCCTGGGGTGATAGTTGTAGCTACCATATCGCTGGTAGGAAGGGGAACCGTAACCGTAGTTCCCATAATTTCCATAGTTACGATAGCTGTTGTACCCGTAGTTGGAACCGCAGCCTGGCCCGGAACCTCCTCCGTACGAAAACCCATAACTGTTTCCGTATATCCCAGAATTGTACGAGAAGCTGTACTGTCCAGCCTGAGCCGTTTCGGCTCCGATGAACGCCACACCTGCAACAACCATGGCGGCAAGAGCGAGAGATTTCATGTCCTGTTCCCCCTAGAAATCCAAATCTTTGGAATGATGTTCTGATTCCCTCATCATGCTGCACGGCATATTGAAAAGTCAGGAATCGTCTTGTTACTCCGCCCTGCGGAATACACGGTCCCGAGGGGACATGATTTTTTGGATTTTCAGGAAAATGCTGAAAAATGCCTCATGCAGCGGTGATTTCTGCGAGAAGAGGGCACAAAACTCCGTCGCTCAGAGCATTCGTTCAGATGATTGAACTGATCAGCCTGCATTTAGAGGTGTAGAGTGTGAACCCTGTAAAAACTGGCTGAGGGGAGGTATCATGCCAGAAAATTGTCAGCTGTTACCCCAGAAGAGAACAAATGCATGCCTGATCCATCCGAATCTTCCAAATCCGCCGCGGAAATCACCCGCAAAGCTGGAGATGAACAGGTTGTCCGCCTGGTGATCGAAGCGCAGACTGCTTCGGGCAAACGCTGGGGAACCCGTCTGTTAATGCTGTTGCTGTTCCTGTCTGTCATGCTCAATTTCATGTTGATCTCCGCACAGGATGATCTGTTCACTGAGCTGGATGGTCCGATGGAAAGTTATCTTTCCGGAGATCGGGAAGCCGAGCAGAAGATTGCCGTGATTCGCGTCAGTGCCACTATCATGCCACCCTTCACGGAACGGATCCTCGATCAGATTGAGCATGCCACCGAGGATGACAATGTCAAGGGCATGGTGCTGGTGGTGGACAGTCCCGGTGGGCTGGTTGCAGACAGTCACCAGATGTATCACCGGCTACAGAAGTTTTCAGAGAAAAAACCTCTCTACGTGCAGATGCAGCGGATCGCCGCTTCAGGTGGCTATTACATTGCCATGGGTGTGGGTGAAAAAGGGAAAATCTTTGCCGAGCCGACCACCTGGACCGGTTCGATTGGTGTGATCATTCCCCATTACAATGCGGTGGAACTGGCCAGCAAGGTCGGGATCAAATCAGAACCGCTCACAACAGGGGAATTCAAGGATTCCCTCAGTTCTTTCAAGCCGATTTCAGACCGGGATCGTGAAGTCTGGGATGCCATTATTGACGAGGCCTTCCAGAAGTTTCTGGGAGTAATTCAGTCCGGGCGTCCGAATCTGACACGAGCACAGATTGAAGAACTGGCTACCGGCCAGGTTTTCACTGCCGATCAGGCGTTGAATAATGGCATGGTGGATGGCATTTCGTTTCTCGATGATACCATTTCCACGTTGGAAAAAGATCTGGACCTGGGGCCATTGAAGGCCATTGAGTATGAGTATGCTCCCTCATTAACCGAAATCCTGATGGGAGCCAAACAGACTTCCAGTGAATGGCAACTGCTCCAGAACCTGCTGGCATCTCCCGCTCCTCATGCGTTTTACATGCTGGGACTGGATGATTCGACTGCCCGATTACAACAGTCTTCTGCGAATTGAATTTCAGCCTGAATAGAAACCGCTTCCAGAAAACTGCCCGCACGACATCATTTGCTGATGCGGAAGGAGGAAAGATGAACCGCCGCGATTTCCTGAAACAATCCACCATTTCTGCCGGGACTCTGGCACTGGCCAGCGCAGGGAGTCCTTCGCTGCTGGCCGCAGACGAACCGGCCGCCGGGGCTCCCTTCAAGCTCAAATATGCTCCGCACTTCAACATGTTCAAGCAGTCGGCCGGGGAATCCCTCGAAGCTCAACTGCAATTCATGCACGACCAGGGATTTCGGGCACTCGAAGACAATCGAATGCTGTCCCGCCCCATGGAAGAGCAGGATCTGATCGCCCGGACCATGGAACGTCTGGGAATGGAAATGGGTGTCTTTGTGGCAACCGGCAGTTTTCAGGAACCGACCTTCGCCTCGGGGAAAAAGGAATTCCGGGAAGTCTATCTGCAGGACATCAAGGCTTCCGTTGAACTGGCGAAACGAGTGAATGCCAAATGGGTCACGGTTGTTCCGGGAATATTCGACCACAAACTGCCGCTCGACTATCAGACTGCCAACGTGATTGAAGGTCTCAAGTATTGTGCGGAGTTGTGTGAACCATCCGGCCTGATCATGGTGCTCGAGCCACTCAATCATTTTGCCAATCATCCGGAACTGTTTCTGCACAAAATCCCGCAGGCGTATCTGATCTGTAAAGCAGTGGGCAGTCCTTCCTGCAAGATTCTGTTTGACTTGTATCATCAACAGATCACAGAGGGGAATCTGATTCCGAATATCGATCACGCCTGGTCGGAAATCGCCTACTTTCAGACCGGAGATAACCCTGGCCGAAAAGAGCCTGGCACGGGCGAGATCAACTACCGAAACATTTTCCGTCACCTGCATGCCAAGGGGTATGAAGGGATTATCGGCATGGAGCACGGCAATTCCCGCAAAGGCGTGGAAGGAGAACAGGCCGTCATCGCCGCCTATCGGGACGCGGATAATTTCTAGATCACAGACCAGCAGGTCAGGCTGTGCCTGACAAAACTCAGTTCAGCAGGACAGGGCGAGTAACTTGGCAAATCTCAATTACAAGTCGGCGGGCGTCAATCTGGATGTCTATGAAGAATCCATGCGTCGGGTGGGGCAACTGGTCCAGTCGACAACTACCCCAGGCGTGATGCCACTGCCGGGAGGTTTTGCCGGGCTTTATCGCCTGTTTCAGTCTGGGAAAACATACAGGGATCCCGTCCTGGTCTCAGGGACTGATGGAGTGGGTACGAAAATCAAAGTCGCCCAGTTGTGTGATCAGTTCGAGACGATTGGAATCGATCTGGTTGCCATGTGCGTGAATGATTGCCTGTGCACCGGGGCACTGCCGCTGTTTTTCCTGGACTACGTAGCGATGGGATCCGATGACCCCATACTGACTGAATCCCTGGTTTCAGGCATTGCAG
>JAGQQT010000214.1 GCA_020426065.1 Planctomycetaceae bacterium
TTTCTGGCGATGCTCCTCAATCCAGCTGCGATAGCGATCTTTGAAGCTGTTCAGCTGAGATTCATCTGCCCCGGCAAAGTGCTCGTTGAAACCAAAGAAGCAGATAAACAGTTCCGGACCAAACTCAACCATGGGGTTGTCAATCTGGGTGTAGTTATCCGGACGCTGCTGGTTTCCGACTTCATCAGCTGGCCAGCCGAAGTTTCTTACCACCAGTTTTTTTCCGGCAAAGCGGGTGTGCAGGATCGATTCGAAATACCCGAACAGGTTCATACGCTCTGCCAGCGAACTTCCCACCAGGGCGACCCGTTCGCCATCGCGGAACTCAAACGGTTGCCCTTTGGCAGATTTTACCTCGGGTTTGTCTCGATATGGCCAGGCAGGAGAACCAGCCGGATCAGGTTGCTGGGGAGACTGTCCCAGGGCAAAAGTCGATGGCTTCAGATTGAGATTTTTCCAGTAATTCTGATCACGGATAAATCCGTAGAAACTGGGGTAGTAAGCATCGACAAATTCCACATTCGCACTGGCCGGGACTTTTTGACCGGTCAGAAAATAGGCGGCGTTGACAATCAGCCGACGCAGATTTTCGTCAACAAAATCGACGGACGCTCCACCAGTCGTGCAGAACGATTTGCCTTTGGCTTTGCCGTCTGGACTTTCGTAAGTATGCAGCCAGGCAAACGGCTGCATCGGATTATTCTGCTCCCCTTCTACTTGAGGTGATGCCGGATCCAGTGTTTCCGTTACTGCTCCTCGCAGCAGGATCTGATCAGCATCGCTCAGATGGATGACCCCGTAGACATCGGAAGGGCAGAAGATGTCAGAAACGCTACTGAGGATGGGGTGACTTTTCTGTTCCGCCACTGCCAGTCCACGGGCTCCCTGTTGTTTGTGCCGGCCATGATGGCTGACCCAGGTTTCCCCCAGCATCTTGAGGCCAAACTGACCGAAGGGAACACCACCAAAGTCTCCATTCCCATTGAAGGCATGGGTTGAAGTACGGATTCCAATAATCGGCTTGCCTGCATTCAGATATTTTGTGATGTAGCTGGCACCGTTGGCATCGGGAGTCCGGAAGCGGGTGCCGATGATCATCAGGTCGGCCTGATTCAGGGCTTCCAGTCCGCGCAATCCCTGGGAATTGTTGGGATCGATATAGTCTGCCCCCTCCGGTCCAAATGAGAACAGCACGGTGCAGTGGAATCCATGATGCTGGCTGAGAATCTTGGCGAGCATCGGCATGGTTTCTTCGGTGCGGTATTCTTCGTCACCAGAAACAAGCACAATCCGTTTGCCATTTGGCTTGCCGGATGGTTCAAACACAAGCCGTTCTTCAGCTGCCTGGCTGGTTACTGAGTAACTGAACAGGCAAATCAGAATCAGAGGAATCCGAAACAGTATTCTTATGGAGTTAATCACAGCAGCCTTCTCGTGGTGTGAGGAGTGGAGTGTGAAGAATCGACTTCAGACAAAAGACAATACGTCTGAAGAGCTGACTCTACGGTAAGCTGGGAGCATAACTCTCCCACTGCTTAATCATGCAGAATCGTTTATGCACCCGTCAACCGTTGAGCCTGAATTTCAGCGGAGTTTCCTGTGGGTTATTGATTTCTGAAATTGGACTCCCAATCAACAGCACTGGACATCGATTGGCCATGTTAATCAGGTCACGCTCTCAGTTCTGGACGAGAGTTGGATGGATTATGGCTGTCAGCACGAGTTTTCCATCATGGAATGGGATCCACTCCGATTCTCAGTCAGGGGTTGTTTCACTGCTTGAATCCGAAGGCTCAGGAGTTATGATGCATCAATGGCCTTGGATGTTGCTGTCAAGGCTGCTCGCCTGTGATTACCGCTCGGATTCATTCCTGCCAACTGATCAAACAACTATGACCGAACCACTCTCGAACTCGAATGACCTGTCTGATCTGAATGACAGTGCGATTGACATCGATTTTCAGGTTCCGTTCCGGCATCGTCTTCGTTTTACCGATGATGTCATCTCACGTGACCAGTCAGTACTGCTGAACCTGCTGGAGCGTGGAACAGATCGTCCAGCGCGGGTTCAATTCTGGCTCGATGAATATGTGGCTGGAGCTCATCCGAATCTGGGGCATCAGCTCAGGGCTCTGGTCAAATCCCATCCTGAACAGGTCTCGCTGGCCAGCAACATCCAGATTGTTCCGGGTGGAGAGGCGATCAAGAATGACATTCACATCCTCGAACGCATGCTGAAAGTCATGAATGCTGCTGACCTGGACCGCCGCAGTTATGTGGTTGCGATTGGCGGGGGAGCGATGCTGGATGCGGTTGGCTTTGCTGCTGCAGTTGCTCATCGTGGTATCCGTCTGATTCGGATCCCCACCACCACACTGAGTCAGGCCGATTCCGGTGTGGGGGTGAAGAACAGTGTGAACCTCTTTGAAAAGAAAAACTGGGTCGGTTCTTTTGCGGTTCCCTGGGGAGTCATTAACGACCGTCATCTGCTGGAGACTCTGCCTGATCGGGAGTTTCGGGCTGGTTTTTCTGAAGCGGTAAAAGTTTCGTTGCTGAAGGAACCTGCATTTTTCGATCAGATTTGTCAGTCCGCTCGCGAGATTTCGCAACGAGATTGGTCGGCTTGCGGTCCAGTGATTCGGCGCTCTGCAGAATGGCATTTACGGCATATCACAAGAGGAGGCGATCCTTTTGAAATGCTCGAAGCCCGCCCGCTCGATTTTGGTCACTGGTCCGCTCACAAGCTGGAAGTCATGTCCGAGTTTGAAGTTCGACACGGTGAAGCAGTGGCAATTGGCCTGGCGATTGACGCCATTTATTCCTCCCTGAAACTCGGTTTCCCGGAAGCTGACCGGGACAGAGTGTTAAATTGTCTGCGTGATCTCGGATTTTCCCTGTTCCATCCACTGCTGCTGAAAACAGATCGGCTGCTGGCAGGTCTGGAAGAATTCCGTCAGCATCTGGGTGGTCAGTTGACGCTCACCATGCTCAAAGGTGTGGGAAATCCCTGTGAAATCCACGAAGTGGATCACGCCTGCATGCGAGCGGCGATTGAGTCTTTGCAGGTAGGGGAAGGGAAAGGTTGTGATTCTACGTTCAAGGCAACCTGACCTGGTTTCCCTGAATTCATTTCTGCGTAAGCAGCTTTCTCTGAGAATTGCTGTCGCTGACAAAGCAAAATTTTCTCCTCACGGTTCCTGCCGGTTCCGAACTGACTTTGCGTCCTGATTCTGTCAATCTGATGCATCCATTCGGTCTAATCTCTGCTCCCGATTGGACATCCCAGCGACGGACCGCTAAAAATGCAGTCAGCCGAGTTCTCGATCATTTCACATCAGGATTTCTGTATGAAACCTCAGCCTTTGACAAGTCGGGCCACGTGGTCAAATCTTTCTGCTCATGCCAGTCAAATTCGCTCGGAACACCTGCGGACACTGTTTGAGAGCGATCATGGTCGAGCGAAAACCTTCAGTCTGAAGGCTTGCGACCTGTTTTTTGATTACTCGAAAAATCGCATCAACTCGCAAACGCTCGATCTACTCCTCGAACTGGCCGAAGATGTCGGTTTGAGCCAGCGTCGAGATGCGATGTTTGCCGGCGAAAAAATCAATCAAACGGAAAACCGGGCCGTCTTGCACATTGCCCTGCGAGCACCGGAATCTGCCGAGATTCTGGTCGATGGCGAGAATGTCATTCCGGACGTGCATCGCGTCCTGCGGAAAATGGAAAAATTCTGCGACCAGATCAAATCAGGAACATGGAAAGGCTATACCGGTAAGCCGATTCGCAATATTGTCAACATCGGGATTGGCGGATCGGATCTGGGACCCGTTATGGCCTATGAAGCCTTGCGACACTATACCGACCGCGAGCGGGTATTCCGCTTTGTTTCCAACGTGGACGGCACCGATTTTGTGGAAGCCACCCGCGATCTGGATCCTGCTGAAACACTGTTCATCGTCGCCTCCAAAACATTCACAACTCAGGAAACGATGACCAATGCGCTCTCGGCCCGCAGCTGGCTGATGGCAGTCGCTCAGGATGAGGCGGCGGTGGCAAAGCATTTTGTTGCCGTTTCGACCAATGCGGAGAAGGTGGCCGAGTTCGGGATCAATACCGAGAACATGTTTGAGTTCTGGGACTGGGTTGGTGGACGATATTCCATGACTTCCGCCATCGGACTTTCGAACCTGCTCGCTCTGGGGAAAGAAAACTTCCGGGGGATGCTGGCCGGATTCCATCTGATGGATGAGCACTTCCGGACGGCTCCGCTCAGAGAAAACCTCCCGGTGCTGCACGGGCTGCTGAATGTCTGGTATGCCAACTTTTTTGGAGCCAGCACCATTGCTGTCCTGCCGTATGATCAATACCTGAAGAGGTTCCCGGCCTATCTGCAGCAGTTGACGATGGAAAGCAACGGGAAATGCGTCACGCTCGGAGGCGCTCAGGTTGACTACCAGACGGGTGGGATTTACTGGGGCGAACCCGGCACCAATGGACAGCACTCGTTTTATCAGTTGATTCACCAGGGAACTCATGTGATTCCCTGTGATTTCATCGCCTTTGCGAAATCGCTCAACGAGTTGAGTGATCATCATGACAAGCTGACCGCGAATGTCTTTGCCCAGACAGAAGCTCTGGCGTTCGGAAAAACGGAACAGGAAGTTAGCGCGGAAGGGACCCGGTCCGACCTGGTTCCGCATCGGGTATTCCCCGGAAATCGTCCGTCCAATACAATCCTCTGCGAACAACTCACGCCCCAGGTTCTTGGCAGCCTGATTGCCTTATATGAACACAGTGTGTTTGTTCAAGGTGCGATTTACGATATCAATCCGTTTGATCAGTGGGGTGTGGAACTAGGAAAAGTGCTGGCCAACCGAATCCTGCCAGAACTGGTTTCAGAAAACCTTCCCACACTGCAGCATGACAGTTCAACAAACCAGTTGATTCGAATGTACCGGGCCTGTCGGGGGCGTTCCGTCTGAGATAAGAAATTCTTAGTTGTGACTGCGTTTACTTCATTCTGCTCCTGAATTCGAAAGACAACAACGTGACTGACTGTATCGATGCCAGAACCTGGATCGAACAAAGCCGGGCCAAATCGTTCGATGGAACTGCAGCCCTCGAAGTGATGCTGGATCGTGTATCCACCTATGAAAAGCAGATGGGCGCATTCCTGCAGTTTGAACCGGAGCAGGTTCGTCAGGATTTTCAGGAGACGGATCGGGAAACGACTCTCCTGGCGGGGATGCCCGTTGCGGTAAAGGATAATCTGTGCGAGACCCATTACCGCACCACCTGTGCTTCACGCATGCTGGAGAATTTTCATTCCCCCTACACGGCGACCGCTCTTGTCAACCTGCAAAAGCACGGTGGAGTCATTCTGGGTAAAACAAACCTGGATGAGTTCGCCATGGGATCCTCAACGGAAAACTCCGCGCTGGGAGTTTCTCGGAATCCGTGGAATCCAGATTGCGTGCCTGGAGGTTCTTCGGGTGGTTCTGCAGTGGCGGTAGCGGCAGGTTTTGCACCGGTTTCTCTGGGGAGTGACACGGGTGGTTCGATTCGGCAACCAGCGGCGTTCTGTGGTGTGGTTGGCCTGAAGCCGACTTATGGGCGTGTTTCCCGGTATGGCCTGGTTGCGTTTGCGAGTTCACTCGACCAGATTGGTCCGTTTTCGCAGGACGTTTACGGAGCAGCGGCATTATTGCAGGCCGTGGCTGGATATGATCCACTCGATTCCACATCCATCAATCTGCCGGTCCCGGATTATCTGAACACACTCGATCGTCCTCTGGAAAATCTCCGGATTGGCTTTCTGGAAGAGTGGTTGTCCGAGGGGGTGGATGATTGCGTGCGTGATTCTGTGACGGCTGCAGTCGACTGCTATCGGAAACTGGGTGCGACCATTGTCCCTATCAGCTTGCCTCACTCGAAATATTGCGTTGCAACTTACTACGTGATTGCACCATCGGAAGCCTCCAGCAACCTTTCCCGATATGACGGCATGCATTATGGATATCGTTCACAGGAAGGAACTTCGCTGCAGGATCTGTATCGAAAGACACGGTCGGAAGGGTTTGGAGCGGAAGTCCAGCGACGGATCATGCTCGGCTGCTACGCTCTGTCCAGCGGGTATTATGATGCCTATTACCTGCAGGCGATGAAAATGCGGCGACTCATCCAGCAGGATTATCTGCAGGCCTTCGAACAGGTTGATCTGCTTTTAGGACCGGTTACGCCAGGTCCGGCATTTCGACGCGGGGAACATGAAAACGATCCTCTGAAGCTGTATCTGGCAGACATCTTCACGATTGGTGCGAATCTCGCAGGAATCCCGGCAGCATCAATCCCTTGTGGCATGACGGATTCCGGTCTACCGCTGGGCGTTCAGTTACTGGGGCCGCCCCACTCAGAAGAAAACATCCTGAGAGCAGCCCGGATGTTTGAACATGCCAAGCCCTGGAAAACGTGTCCACTGAAGTAGAGTGTACTTTCACATGAACATCTACGGCAGGGCCGAACTCAAGTGGTTGGGGTGAAAACTGCATCTGCTTGGACAGAACACAGCTTTACCATCACTCGGCACGACTGATTCAATCGCATGGCACTTACGGAGTCTTCCGCAGGCGAAGCGCCCCCGTCACCCGGTTGGAGTAACACCGATCATTATGGGCCTTGATGAGGACCGGAGGGTAAGGTGCCTCGTTTCACCTATTCTACTTCGGCAGAAATTCCCGGTATGAGTTTCCGGTCGATTTCTGGCGGGGTATTGCCTTGCAGTTGAGCGATCCGTTGCTGTTCTCCGGTAACTTCCTGAGCCGAGACCAGGTGTGTCATGGTCAAACTTGTTTCCCAGGTTGCACCGGATTCCAGCTTTACAACCCGTCCCTGTTCTCGTTCCATTGCCTTGAAGTTGGGGAAGTTGGTGGCCGGTTCCAGTCCGGTGCAGTATCCATCGGCCAGGGCCTGCGTGTTTTTCCAGATGGAGAAACAGGGGAGAGTGGACTTACTGAATCCCAGGCTT
>JAGQQT010000215.1 GCA_020426065.1 Planctomycetaceae bacterium
GAGGACGCTCGGTGCCTACGCTCGCCGACTGTACGAATATGGATATGCTCCATCTCCCGCGATTTATCAGAACAGGTTGATTGTGTCAGCGGAGTATGAGCTGGGTGGTTTAATCGTAGCAGTGGACCGGAAGACTGGTGAAGAAGTGTGGCGGCACCCGCGTCCCAACAATCTTTCGTTTACCTCTCCCATCATCGCCAATACGGGCGGAAGAGATCAGCTATTGATGAGCGGAGCCCAGCAGATTGTTTCCATCAACCCGCAAGATGGACAATTACTCTGGACGACAAATGCCACAACGGCAGCCACCTGCGGCACGATGGTTTGGGACAATGAACGTGTTTTCGCGAGCGGCGGATATCCCAAGCCGGGTACTTTCTGCGTGGCAGCAGATGGTTCCGGCACGGTTGTGTGGTCCAATCCCCAGAAATGCTATGAGCAATCGATGCTCTGTGTGGGCGGTTACATCTACGCGGTGACCGATGGCGGCGTGGCCTACTGCTGGCGGGCAACCGATGGTCAGGAAATGTGGAAGGAACGTCTGGCCGGTCCAATCAGCAGTTCGCCGACTCTGGCGGGGGATGTCGTCCACCTGTTTACCGAGGCGGGAGAGCACTTTGCCTTCCGGGCGATTCCGGAGAAGTGTGAACTGCTGGCTCGTGAGCAGGTTGCCACGGATGTCTTTGCATCCCCGGCAATTGTGGGGAGCGTGATGTACCTCCGCGTGGGGAATCAGGAAGCAAACGGAAATCGACAGGAATACCTGGCCGCACTGACTTGAAAAACGAACTGTGTGGCACTGGCAAAGCCAGTACCACACAATGGATTAAAGCTCTGAGGAGTCTGCAGGGTTTCCACTCCGTCTGAATCAGACGGTCGCCTGGCGTCGATCGAGCCAGAAGCCTCGCAGGCTGCTCAGGAGCAGAATTGCCACAACAACTCCTCCCGTGATGGTCAGTCTGCCCTGCAGCAGTCGTTCGCGGATGCGGGGAGCAAGTGCGGCAAACTGTTCGGGGCTGACATCCACCAGCAGATGGCAGCGGAACATCTCTGCCCGGACGGACTGGTCACTCAACTCCAGTTGATACGGCTCCTGAAACTCATCGATGATAAAGGTTTCATACTCCAGATCGGAAAGTTCGATCGGTTTTTCGAAGGGTAGCCTGCGAGTCGATCTAGTGAGCACATCCAGCAGATAAGGCTGGAGCAATGCCACTGCTGCAGAACGGGATTCCGTCTGGGCAACAAAACGACCACTGCTGATCATGATCCGGTTTCCGGGAAGAACCGTCACATGATTTCCGGTTGACGAGCTGAGGGAATCCTCCTGCGGAAACCAGCCGGGAACATGAGTTGCTGTTTGAGCAGGCTGTTTATCCTCTGCAATCAGATTACTTTTCGGGGCCGCGATTTCTTCGGTCACCTGAACTGGCTGAAGAGTATCGGGAGCAGATTCTGCCTGAATCAGCGGTGTCTGTAATTCCAGGACTTCAGGAGTGACCATCAAAGGAACTTCCTGAATCAATGGTTGTCCTATGCCAGTCGTTTCCATTTCGACACGACTGAGTTTGTTGTACCCAACAAAGGTAAAGACTGCCAGCAGGAGGGGCGCAGCCACCAGCAACGGCAAAAGCAGGACGGACAGGGTCTTTCTGCCATGTCGGGAAAAGATCAGAAATCCGATCATCGCCAGGCCGAGGACCAGGTTAAAGATGATCAGAAAAATGCCAACAAGACTGACACTGGTTTGTTCCATTATTGCACTCCCCTTACGAGAGACGCAGTTTTTCCACTCGGCGATGCCAGTTGAATGGCAGCCGTAATTGCTGTTCCCCAAGTCATTCCCCAGACAATCGGGAACGGAAACATCACACAGATCAGGTAAGCCAAACCGATAGAAAGGAGCAGTTCAAAGATCTGCAATCGATGGCTTCTCAACGGGCTGGTCACCCGGTTCCAGTCTCGGCCACCCAGCAGCAGGGCAAAGAAGATGGCGTAGCACATGGCGGTGGGAGTCCAGGTCGGAAGATCAGAACTGGTCTGGGTAGCGGCATGTGCTGCATCCTCTGATCCCACACTGTGGCTGACGGGAATCGTTTTCAAAATACTGGAGTCTTCCGTCAGTTCGCGGGTAACAGGTGTAATCACATCCAGACCTGGATGGGAAGGGACTGCCAACTCGTGTCGTCCCAGTGTCATGATTCCGTTTCTTTTGTTGGGATAGATCGAATTGGGGTAATCCACCATGAACCAGTGGTCCAGCTGACTAGCCCCCAGACCAATCAGTAAACCAGTGACGGCCAGAATGGATCGACGGCCCATAGGGAGATCCTTCACACGTCGACAAATCTGAACGGCTCCCAGTCCCGCCCAGGAAGCCAGCACGGTGACTGCCACAAAGAAAGTCATGTGCCCCAGGTCGTAGCCTTGCGGCGACCATTCCGAAGCAAAGAAGTTTCGTGAGAAAAACAGAATCGCTCCGGCCATGGTGAGCGCATACACCGGAACCAGCGCGATTCCTTTCCAGAAAGACCCCGGACTGGTTACCCGCAATGACTGACCACGATGCATCGACGGCGGAGTCGTTGCCGAAACCCGGGCAACAGGTGGAGCAGGCGATGTATTTTCAAAGGCTTCATTCCACATCTGCCGACTGCGACGTAGCAGCACATATGAAAGCGCAAAAAACACTCCGACGACAAAAGTCATCGCAAAAGTCATCCTGACAGAAAACCACAACATCAACGGAATGCCCAGCAACAGCACCCAGAAAAAGCCTGATCCAGATTTGTGCCCTCCTGCGGGAGCAAGATTCCTGGAGGCCTGGCTGGTCTCCCATTCCGGCCTGGTTTTGGCCGATGCGTGGGCGGTCTGAAACGACTCGGGAGTCGATTTTCGATCCTGCTTTCCGTAGGGAATGGTGAATCCATCTGCTGGTACGTGTGCTTTTGCCGACGACTTCCGGCCTTCCACTCCAGCCAGAAAATCCTGATAGAACTCATCGACCGACTGGTATCGTTCCTGCTCATCCTTCGCCAGTGCCCGACCAATCACGGGTCGTAACGAAGCGGGAATTCGGTCCAGATCCGGCTGCTGAGTCAGATGCTTCATCAGAATCTCAGCCGTCGTTTCCCCATCGAAAGGAACATCGCCGGTCAGGAGTTCGTAACTGATCACGCCCAAAGCATAGATATCAACACCGGGACCGTAGCGACCACGGGCCACTTCCGGAGCCATATAATAAACTGTCCCCACACTCTGAGTGTGAGCACTCCGCTGAGACACAGTAATGAATTTCGAAAGTCCGATATCACCAATCTTCAGATGCGTACCATCCCAGAACAGATTGGCCGGCTTCAAATCGCGATGGATCAGGCCACGGTCGTGGAGGAATCCAATCCCGGCATGACACTGTCCCAGAATCTCCTTCACGGTTTCCACCGGCATCCCGCTCCGGTGATCGGCAATCACCTCGGCCAGCGTGGGGCCGGGGACATACTCCATCAGAATCCAGTGATCCCCATCAGCATCGGATTTGATATCGAAAATGGTAACCAGCTGTGGATGGGACAGATTGAGGCACTGACGGACTCCACGCAGCTCAACTTCCATGTTGTCGTGCAGCAGCTTGATTGCCAGTTCTTTCCCGGCAGCGGACTGCGCATGATACACCTCGCCAAACCCGCCACGATGAATGGCGCGCTTGATCGTGATTCCGTCCAGCGGCTGACTACCGGCCTGATAGCTGAACTTCATTGTGCTGTCCCCGCCTGTGTTAACCCTGATCGCTACCCGGGCAGTCAATCAGTTAACCGGTCAATAAAATGTGTTCTTGTCTGAGTGAAAAATCTCTGTTGCCAGAATTGATTTCGTTTGCCCTCCTGGCTTTTCCTACGTTCCATATGGCTCCAGGTAGATGCCGATTTCGTTCCATTCCCAGTGCCTGTTCCAGGGGAGTTCCACATCAACGACTTCCCGGGATGAATCCGGTGCCAAACCCATTGAGGATCGAAACCGGACGGTTCCATTTCGATAAATCAGCACACCGGTTTCCTGCCAGTGTGGACTATTGATGTGAACATTGCTCCCAGCACCAATCAACAGGAGTTGATCGAGAAGGACAACGCCGTTCAACTGTTCCATGGTCCGACCTGCCGGAGAAATCTTCAGGATGGCAGTTCGGGACAACGGTGAAGGCTGGTCGAGTGTGAGTGTGGTTTTCGGTCCCAGCTGCACTTTGGTCTGACTGGAAAGATACGTTTCCTGCATCAGCAATGTCTGCTGGGGAGTGCGCGTAACATTTGCCGGTGAAGTTGGTCCATCCAGGGCCACTGCTCCCTGCCGGGGAGAAATCGTATAACCCGTTTCCGACCTGCGAATGGAGGCATGCACCGAAGAGAGTGGAGCGAGTAACGCCAGATGCCCGGCCCTGTTGGCCTGGGCTGGTCCTCCAATTGTCATTTCCGAAGTGGCGATCACTCGATAACTCCCCACCCGATCGACTCTCAGAACAAAATCCTGAATGGTCGGCCGGGTCATGGTGGGCATGGTCCTGTTCCTCAGAGTTGTTAACGAAAACCGGTTAATTACAGATCATCAAATTACGACAGATTGTTTCAGGATGCGGAACTTTCTGCTGGAACCCGATTTCGACAGAGAATTGCTGCATCCATTCAAGACCACTATTTCTGCGTCCCTTCGTGACTGCATTTTTTGTGTCCCTTCGTGACTGCTTTTATTGTGTCCGTTCGTGACAACAGCCGCAGGCGGTTTTCCGCCTGCGGTCGTGCCATCGAGAACCGCATATTCTCATTGTCTCACGCTCTGACCAGAAATCAAAGCGCCTGCTTCGCCAGATCTTCTGCGAAGTATTCATCAATCTGCAGAGAGATTTCTGATTCGGTGTTCAACTCGGCCTCGACGGGGATGCTGCCAGCAACCGGAAGTTCGGTTTCGATCAGACGTTCCTTGATGTCGAGCTGCTTGTTCAGTTCGGCAATCAGGGACTTGGCTTTGCTCAGTCGGCTGTCATCCAGCAGAGTCGAATCGCTGATCGCTTCGGCTGCCTTGATGGATCGCATCCGGGCATCGAGCTGGGCCAGTTGAGCTTCCAGATCCTGCTTTGTGGAAATCAGTGTGGCCAGATGTTCTTCATTGGCAGACAGAGCGGCCCGACGGGTTGTCAGAATTGCCTGTTCCCGTTCCAGGGTCTCCTCGGCCAGCTGGAAGCGACGAAAGCGATTCGTCAAATCCTTTTCCACCTGCTGCTGGGTATAACTTTTTCCAGCCACAACATACTGGGTTTCGCCATCTTGCAGGCTTTCCCGCAGGGCCAGGATGGCAGCTTTCTGGCTGGTGAGCTGATTTTGACGGGATTCCACCGCTCGTTCCAGCGTTTCCACTTCCACCTGCTGCTCGGCAATGACATGCATAGCCTGCTGAATTTCCGGAACCAGGTCTGCCACGAGCTGTTCGGCGTGCTTGACTTCAAATTCAATCGGAATCTGACTTTTCACAGAGTGACGGATTTCCGATCCTGCGGTTTTGAGGTAAGTCCAGGCACTTCGCCCGAACACAAATGTGCTGGCACAGGCAACAACCAGTGCGGTAATGATTGATTTCTTGATCATGGTCTCGGCTCCTCGAACAAACATGCGGTTTTTCCCGTTGAGGGATGTTGCTTCGTGCAATCTGTTACATTCCGCCGAACAGTCCCTGCTGGCAGGCTCACCCAGTTATTCGCTGGCCGCACGCCGATCTTGAAAATCCCGGGCGATTTTTCAGAAGTTTTTCGATCTTTTCCCGGGCCTGCTTCGTAAGTCTTACTGAATCCAAGACTTAACAAACTCTTTTTTCACTGGGATCTAGATCTCTGCTGGCAGTTTTTCAGGCGTTCACCTTCAACGAGTCCTCTCTGGAAGGCCGATCTGCGCTGGATTTTCCACTGCCCGGGGACAAAAATGATCGAGAAGGGTAAGTGCCGGTTTGAACAGCGGGTGACCTCCTTCAAGCCGTACTTCATTTCGATGGGGAAACCATAATGTCATTTCAATCTCGCAGTCTGACCAGTCGCTCCGGAATCAAGCTTTCAGGAATGGTCCTGCTGGCCCTGTTCAGCCTGCTGATGTTCTCCGCTCCTCTGGTTGCTCAACCAACAGATGAGCAGCCCCCCGCAGAGCAGCCCCCAGCAGAGCCGGTCGAGAACAAACCAGATCCGCCCGAAGAACCAGATGCTGAGGCAGCCAAGTCTCCCCTGGCCAAGTACGTGATTGTCGACAGTCCGATTGACGATGCCGTTTTTCGTACGATCCGCAATACAGCATTACGGCTTCAGGAGCTGGCTCAACTGGAAGACCGTCCGGCATTTCTGATTCTGGAAATTCGACCTGGGCAAAGTGAATTCCACCAGGTGCACGGCATCGCCAAGTTTCTGACCTCCTCCAAACTGGACCGAGTGCGGACGATCGCCTGGGTTCCGGAAACGGTGACCGGGAATAATGTGGTTGTGGCACTGGGATGTGCAGAGATCATTCTGCATCCTGATGCGGAACTCGGTGATATTGGCCGAGGCAAACCGGTCGATCCGGATGAAGAGCAACTCGTGCTGACACTCGTCGAAAAACGCCACAACGTGAAACTGAGCCGTGATCTAGTGAGCGGAATGCTCAATCCCCAGGTCACCCTGCTGCAGGCGACAATCGACCGGGACGGCATGACGGAAAAACGGATTGTCACCGAAGAACAGGCCAAGGTGCTGCGTGATAATCAGATTGCGATCACGAATGTGGAAGTCATCAAGGATCGGGGTCAGCGGGGGATATTTTCGGGATCCCAGGCGCGCGAACTCGGAGTGCTGGTCACGCATACGATTGAAACCAGAGCGGAGTTATCCAATCTGTATGGCCTGGATCCGCAAAGCCTGCGCGAACATCGCGAACAGGGAGAATCCAAAGTCGTCAAACTGATTGATGTGACTGACATCATCGACCCGGTGCTGGAAGCCTTTATCGGTCGGCAGATCGAACG
>JAGQQT010000216.1 GCA_020426065.1 Planctomycetaceae bacterium
ACGACGAATCTGCTCGGTCAGCTGACCACCTTCTTCATAACCGACATAGCCCGGAGGGGCACCAATCAGACGGCTGATGTTGTGCTTCTCCTGGTATTCGCTCATGTCGATCTGAATCAGGGCTTCTTCATCACCGAACATGAATTCGGCCAGTGTCTTGGCCAGCAGGGTTTTTCCGACACCGGTTGGTCCGGCAAACAGGAACACACCCGTTGGACGTTTTGGATCTTTCAGACCACTGCGGCTGCGACGGACAGCTTTGGAAACCTGCTTGATGGCTTCATCCTGGCTGATCACCCGCTTGTGCAGTTCTTCTTCCATTTCGAGCAGCCGGACGGCGTCTTCGCTGGACAGCCGGGTCAGCGGCACACCGGTCATCTTGGCAACGACCGTGGCGGCGATTTCCGCATCAACCAGCCCACCCTGTTCCTTGGATTTTTCTTTCCATTCCTGGGTGATTGTTTCCTTCTTCTTTTTGACCTTGTCGGCCTGATCACGCAGGCTGGCAGCCTTTTCGAAATCCTGATTGGCAACGGCGTCTTCCTTCTGCTGGTTGAGCCGTTCAATCTCGTCTTCGATCTCTTTCAGATCCGGTGGTCGAACCATGGTCTTCAGGCGAACATATGCACCCGCTTCATCAATCACGTCGATCGCTTTATCCGGCAGGCACCGTCCCGTGATGTAACGGGATGAGAGTTCCACTGCCTTCTCAATTGCATCATCAGTAATCTGAACCTTGTGATGCGATTCATAACGATCTCGCAAGCCCTGCAGAATCTGAATGGTTTGAGACTGGGAAGGAGGATCGACCATCACGCTCTGGAAACGTCGTTCGAGAGCGGAGTCTTTTTCGATGTACTTGCGATATTCATCGAGTGTGGTCGCTCCAATACACTGGAGTTCTCCACGGCTCAGGGCTGGTTTCAGGACGTTCGAGGCATCAATTGCTCCTTCCGCACCACCAGCACCTACAAGTGTGTGGAGTTCGTCGATGAACAGAATCGTGTTCTTGGCACGACGGACTTCGTTCATGACCGCCTTGATTCGTTCTTCAAACTGGCCACGGTATTTGGTACCGGCCACCATCATGGCCAGATCGAGAACCACGATTCGTTTGTCAGCGAGAATCTCGGGAACGTTCCCGTCGACGCACATCTGTGCGAATCCTTCAACGATGGCCGTTTTCCCGACACCGGCTTCACCCAGCAGCACAGGATTGTTTTTCTGACGACGGCACAGAATCTGAATCACACGTTCGATTTCCGTTTCCCGGCCGATGACAGGATCCAGTTTTCCCTGGCGCGCCAGTTCGGTCAAATCCCGTCCGAAACTGTCCAGGGCAGGGGTTTTGCTGTTCTTGGCACCTTTGGCTGCTCCGGCCGAAGTTCCACGCTCGCCAGATTCTGCACCTTCCAGGCCGTGTCCCAAAAGGTTCAGCACTTCCTCGCGGACGTCTTCCAGTTTCATACCCAGATTCATCAGAACCTGAGCGGCGACACCTTCCTGCTCACGGAGCAGTCCAAGCAGAAGGTGTTCTGTCCCGACGTAATTGTGATTGAGATTCCGCGCTTCTTCCATCGCGTACTCAATGACCTTTTTAGCGCGGGGAGTCTGTGGGAGTTTTCCCATCGTGACCATGTCCGGGCCAGTCTGAACAATTTTTTCCACTTCGAGTCGAATCTTTCGCAAATCGACTTCGAGGTTTTTCAGCACATTGGCAGCCACACCGGAACCTTCTTTGACCAGTCCCAGCAGGATGTGTTCTGTGCCGATGTATTCGTGGTTGAAGCGTTGCGCTTCCTGATTGGCAAGTTGCATGACCTTGCGTGCGCGATCCGTGAAACGCTCGAACATGAATAACACTCCTGTTGTGGGATAATAACCGGCAGATCCGGCATTATCCGCATTGATGAACCAGTACGGGTCATCAGATGAATTGATTTGATACTTTCAACCGTCAGGCAGAACTGTTCATCGTATGTCGCTCATTGTGTCCAGCCAAGAATAGCATACGAAAAACTTTTTCCTGCCAGTTCTATCCTCCCGTTTTCTGCGGGAACTCTTTTTTTCCGGAAAGGACAGATCGCACAGCTTATGCAGGAATTCTAGTTCTCCCAACAGATTGCGACAAGATAAGTCCCGTCGACAGCAGACAACAAGCCAGTTCCTGGACTGCCGGGGATGCCATTTTGTGACGAACCGGCGACAACTCTGGCCTGGTTCGTCACGTGGGAAAATTTGATAATTGCCCCGAAATAGCGATTCGGGGGCTGGGTCAGTGTTAAAGCAGGCCTCTGAACAGGTAAGCTGGCGACATTCGCGGCCAGACACAGAGAAATCAGCGGGGTGCAGTGGCCGTGATCACCTCTTCGGCATTAAAACGGACATCACCCCACAGTTCCAGGATGAACATCTCGAATTCTTCTGCTGTGCGGTCCTCTCCCTTCTTCTTTTTGACGATCGTTTCGGCAGCTTCTTTCAGCTGCAGATAAGCTGCACGGGACTTTTCAAGAGAGTCCTTCACTGTTCGTGAGACAGACTCATCTTCCATGATCAGCTTGTGCTCACTGTCCAGATGCGTTCCCCTCAACTTTGGCGAAACCCGTTCCCGGACCTTTTCGGCAATATCGGGGGCAATGTCTTTCAGGTATTCCTCATGTGCTTTTTTGAGGACGAGTCGACGTTGTGAAAGCGTTAGTGGGGGGAGTTCTGCCAGTTTCCGAATCATGTGGATTTTGTAATCCTGCAAGAGGGAAATACAGATGATTGTGTAGACCGCGGAGTCACCGTAATAAGCGATTGCGGCATTGTGGGCCAGATTTCGTCCAAATTCCCGTGAATAACGATCTTCCACACGCGTAATGTGGCCCTCCTGCAATTCCTCAGACAGGTTGATCCACTGAGTAAATGCATCCCCGGCAATGTCGCTGGAGCGGGCAAAGGAGTAGCCTACCTGTTCGTAATTGTCGGACTGGATGATTTTGTAACTCACCACACCCAGAACCTGAGTGGTGCCAGAACGAACGACCGGCCCCCCGCTGTATCCGGGATAGATTTCAACATCGAGTCGCAATTCATCAGGACGTACGGCAGCCACCTTGCAGCTGCGGGCATACATGGGATCGTATTCCCCATTCCGCCCCGGATTTCCCATCACCAGAACTTCGTCCCCTTGCGCTGCACTCCCGCCAGACCAGAGCCAGTAATGTTCTTCACTGACCGGTTCGGCCAGTCGCAATACGGCCACATCCTGTTTCTGGTCGTAAAACAGCAGCCGGGCATTCTCATAAGTTACTTCCCGTGATTCATCAGGATAGAAAGTATATTTCAGATCACCGACATTTTTGGCCGCCACGCAATGAGCAGCCGTCACAATAGTCTGTCGATCCCCATAGAGAAAACCGGACCCAAATCCGCCATCAGGAATGCGGACCAGACAGGTGGCGGATTTGATCAGTTCTCGAAAATCTGCCTCTCCGAGCAGATCAAACTCCACACTCACTTCTTCATTTTTAGTCAGTTGTACGGGAGCACTCTGCTGGACATGCCCAAAAGCATTCGCCTGAACGACCACGGTCTTTTCGCGGGGAATTGTGAATTCATGGGTCAATTCACCCTTCGTCAACGTAAATTCCTCGATCACTTCCGATGTGGCACCGTCCAGAATACTGATTGTGGATCCAAAGAGGTCAGTTCGGGCCGTCAGCTGAAATTCCTTTTTGGCAGAATCAGGTGTCGGGGCTGAAGCAGGAGTGGGAGCATTGCCCAGCATCTGGTCTGCAGGCTGAATGGGCGGACCCGGATTGACTGATCCACCTGTATTCTGATTGGCATTCGTGACCGGAGGCAGATCGCCCCCCTGATCCTGGCAGCCAGAACAAAGGAAAAGCAGAGCCCAGCAACCGATCAGGGCAGGAGATTTCAGCACGGCATGGCACAATGAAGTATTCATTATCTGTTTACTTTGGTGATCATATTTCCGGAGCATCTCTTTCCTCCGCAGAAACAGATGCTTCAACTTCAAAATTTCAAGTCTCAGACCTGATCACTCCTGATGGAGCAAAAACCTCTCCCCGTTCTAAACCGCAGGGGAAAACTCAGAAATAAACGGAACATACGAGCATTGAATCTATCTGTACGAAAATTTACTGTACACTTGAAGGATCTCGTCGGCAATTCTTAAATCAGTTCTTCGAACCAGATCGTGCGATTTCAGGGAAAAACCTCAGTACCCATTCCCACCCCGTTATCCTGAGGGAGTTCTTGTTCCAGCGGCTTTGATTCGTTCATCAGAACAGATAGACTTTCGAACTTCCTCAGAAAAACAGATGACATCAAAAGCAGACAGAGGTTCAGGAATGACCTCCCCAGGCACTGGTTTGGCCAGGATGAGCTTTGCTTGGATGGGGAAATAGAAGATTGAATCGGGACTGTTCGAGTCGGAAATGGATGCCTGACGGACAGAAATCGGGTTAGTTTTACCGGAAACATGTGTCAGGGCGCTGAGAGAAACATGAATAATCGCGAAATGCCAACGGTCGCCATCGGTGGGGATCATGCCGGTTTTCTGATGAAATTGGAACTGGTTCCTTTCCTGCAGAATCATGGTGTGACCCTGATTGACTGCGGGACCAACAGCGATGCTCCAGCGGATTTTCCCCTGTTTGCCGAGCTGGTCGGCCAGAAGGTCATTTCCGGCGAAGTGGATCGGGGGATTCTTGTCTGCGGAAGCGGAGTGGGAGTGAGTGTGGCGGCTAACAAGATTCCCGGCATCCGGGCCAGTCTCTGTCACGATTCCTATTCGGCTCATCAAGGGGTTGAACACGATGATATGAACGTCCTGTGCCTGGGAGCACGTGTCATCGGCCCTTCACTCGCTCAGGAGATCATTCTTTCCTTTCTGAATGCTCGCTATACCCCTCTGCCGCGACATCAGAAAAGGGTTGACATGATCCTGGAAATCGAGAGAAAAGCGCTGGCCGGAGAATATTCCCGCTGACTGAGTGCGGGTGATGTGTGCGGGTCAATTCTTCGCAAAGGGAGACCATGTTCAGTGCAGTACCGGGAGGACATGCCTGGAAGGGATTTCCAGTCGGACTCGGTCTGGCAGCACTGGGCCGACCTGGTTATATCAACCTGGGCCACGCTCAGGATCTGCAGCATGAGTACGATGTTGCTGCCATGGAGCGAAGGGCTCACGAAGTCCTTGATGCGGCTTATGGGGCCGGGATCCGTTACTTTGATGCCGCTCGCTCATACGGTCGAGCCGAGTTCTTCCTGCAGAGCTGGCTGGCGAGTCGTGTGGATCTGACAGATCTCATCATCGGCTCCAAGTGGGGTTATCAATACACTGCGGAGTGGCAGGTTGAAGCGGAAGTCCATGAGCAGAAAGAGCACTCTGCGGAACGGCTAACCCGCCAGTGGAACGAATCCCGTTCCATTCTGGGGAGTCATCTGAACCTTTATCAGATTCACTCGGCGACTCTGGAAAGTGGCGTGCTCGACAACCGCGAGGTCCTGGAAAAACTGGCAGAAATTCAACAGCTCGGTGTGTTGATCGGGTTAAGTGTCAGTGGCCCTGCTCAAGCAGCTGTTATCCAGAAGGCACGCGAAGTGAGTGTCAATGGTGTCCGCCTGTTTGACGCCGTTCAAGCGACCTGGAACCTGCTGGAACGCTCCGCAACCGAGCAGTTGCAGCAGGCTCATGATGCGGGAATGATTGTGATCATCAAGGAATCCCTGGCAAATGGGCGATTAACTTACCGCAATCCTCAGTTTGTTAAGGAGCCAGTCTGGCGGGCAGTTCAGTCAGAAGCCGATCGATTGCAGGTTTCGATTGATACTCTGGCACTGGCCAATGTCATCCAGCAACCCTGGGTATCAATCGTGTTGAGTGGAGCCTCAACCCTCGACCAGTTGCAATCCAACCTGACAGCCCTGTCGCTCCTGGAAGAAAACATTCCCAGCGACTTGCTGGCAGATTTAGTTGAATCACCGGAGGAGTACTGGAGTAAACGTAGTCAACTGAAGTGGAATTAAGCAGGGGAGTAAGTGTTTGACTGGTAGAATCACCTGCTGAGGTCGTGTTTCAGCTCGAATTTGTGGATCAGGACTTCATCAGAAATTCATGTCTTGGCGATAATTCACTTCGTTTCGGGGTTTTCTTCAGTCAGACAGCTTTAAAGAAAGCAAATCTGTGTTCACAGTGCGAAATAATGAACGGTCTGGCTTTCAGGGGACAAGAGTGAGTTCAGAATCTGCAGGTTTTTTGCCAGTCAGTTTGAACCGGGTTCTTTGGCTACTTGTTCCTTTGCTGATGTCAGGCCTGTTTTCTTTCTCGTGTCAGGCTCAACCACCAGCTGATCCGGTCACCAGAAATCTGGAAATTCACCTGTTTCAAATCCGGTCAGCACAGATTCGGGAATTGAGTGCCATCAGTAACGGACGAGTTGCGGATGTGAGTGTAAGTCTGGGGCAGGAAGTTCGGGCCGGGGATTTGCTCTTTCGACTGCAGGTCGACAGACTCGATGCCGATTTGCGTCGGGCACTGGTGAATTATCGGGGGACACGTTCCACTCTCCGTCAGAATCCGGAAGAAGATGGCAAAGACCCGGCATTGACCGAACTGCGGGAACTGGCGGACCGTTTCCGGAAACAGGCCGTGATTGCGCCGTTTACGGGAATCATTGATCGTTTTCAGGTTTTGCAGAAAGAACAGGTTCGCATTGGCCAGCCGGTCGCCCGCATTGTGGAAACGACCCGCTTGCAGGTAAGAATTCCGGTAGATGGCAGTACCGTTTCGATTGGTCAGGAAGTTCCACTGCTGCTGACAGAAGGGAGAACAGTGGGCAGGGTTGTAGAAGTCCTGCCGCCGGATGCGGAGGCCCAGATTTTTCGACCTCTGTTGAACAGTCCGGGAATTGCCCTGATCGTGATCGACAACCGGAGTCGTTTCCTGCGAGATGGCGATTTTGCCGTTCTGCCGGCTGCACCTTATGGACTGATTCCCGATGC
>JAGQQT010000217.1 GCA_020426065.1 Planctomycetaceae bacterium
ATTCTCCTTGTCACTGATCCAGGCCTGCGGGCGGCAGGACACGAAGCACGCGTACTGGACTTGCTGCAGGCTGCCGGGCAAACCGTGCATGTGTACGATGAAGTGCAGCCGAATCCAACGACGGACGATGTCGCCCGTTCGACAGCATTCGCCAGGCAACATGAAATTGACTTGATCATTGGCCTGGGTGGCGGCAGCAGTATGGACTGCGCCAAAGGAACGAACTTCCTGCTCACCAATGGTGGACGCATTCAGGATTATTGGGGCGTGGGAAAAGCGACCAAGCCGATGCTCCCATTTATCGCTGTTCCCACGACAGCAGGGACCGGCAGTGAAGCCCAGTCATTTGCCTTGATTGCTAATGCAGAAACACACATGAAAATGGCCTGCGGGGACAAGAAAGCAGCCGCTCGAGTCGCCATCCTCGATCCTGAGCTGACCCTCACAATGCCAGCCAGAGTTGCGGCAGTCACGGCAGTGGATGCCCTGAGCCATGCCGTCGAAACTTATGTCACCACCAAGCGGACAGCTGTCTCCCAGATGTTCTCACTCGAAGCCTGGAAGCGGATCTGTCAGGCGTTCCCCAGGCTGTTCGATGGTTCGTCGGACTTTGACGCTCGCGAGCAGATGCTGCTGGGGGCCCATTGGGCCGGAGCGGCAATTGAGCAGTCCATGCTGGGAGCAACCCATGCCCTGGCCAATCCTCTGACCGCTCATTTCGATACGATCCACGGAATCGCGGTGGGAGTGATGCTGCCACACGTGATCCGATTCAACGCCAGAGAAGTTCCACAACTGTATGGCGAACTGGCACAGGCTGTGGGAATTGGTCGAGCGGATGATCCTGAGATCGGGAATATCCTGGCGGACTATGTGACCAGACTGGTCAGCATGTCTGGACTGCCAATCCGCCTGGAGGATGCCGGGATTTCCCGTGAGCAGTTTCCGATTATGGCTGTCGAAGCAGGTAAACAATGGACCGGCACATTCAATCCCCGTCCGGTCACATCTTCAGAATTTGAGGAGATCTACGAATGCGCCTGGTCGTGATGAAGAGATCCGCTCTGAGTCTCTCACTGCTGGCTGTCCTGCTTCTGGCGGGCAGTCTTTCCAGTGCGGCAGAACCTCAGTCCATCGCCAGCTGGAAAAGCTTCCGGAATGGAAACGACCTGCGGGGAGTTGCCGGGGAAGCATTACCGGAAAAGCTGATTTCCAAATGGACTGTAAAAACCAAGCAGGGAATTCCTGGCTCTCCGACGATTGATCAGGGCTTTGTGTTCTGTGGCACGCTGGATGGCGAATTGTTGTGTATCGATGCCCAGACCGGAGAGGTGGCCTGGAAATACAGCACAGCCGAAGACGCCGCTCCAAACAGTTTCGCACCCGGTTTCAAATCCGCTCCGCTGGTCAATGATACTTCCGTCATGCTGGGTGACGAGGATGGGATATTCCATTGCGTGGATCGGAAAACCGGTCAACTTCAGTGGAAATTTGAAACGTTCGGAGAGATTGTCAGTTCCGCTTCCCAGATTGATGACCGGATTGTATTTGGTTCTTATGACAATTGCCTCTACTGCCTGAATGCAAAAACGGGTGAGCAGTTCTGGAAATATGAAACCGAGGGGTATGTGAACTGCACCCCTGCGATCATCAACGGGTTTACGTTTGTTACTGGCTGCGATGAGCAGCTGCGGATCATTGATATCCAGAACGGTGAGCAGGTCAAACAGATGCCGCTCAACACCTACCTGATTGCCTCGCCTGCGATCTGGGAGAATGAACTTTATGTTGGTACCTATGCCAGCGAAGTCATTTGCGTAAACTGGAAGGATCTCACCCTGCAGTGGACCTATCGCAGTTCTGTGGGAGAATTTCCTTACCACTCCTCGGCGGCAGTCACGAGCGAGATGGTAGTGGTGGGTGGACGCGACAAACAGCTGCATGCCATCAATCGGCAGGATGGCAAGGAGATCTGGACCTATCCCACACGAGGGAAAATTGACAGTTCTCCGGTCATTGCTGGCGAAGATGTCTTTTTTGGATGCGATGATGGCCGAGTCTATCGCCTCAATCTGAAAACTGGTAAAGAACTCTGGTCGGAGCGGATTGGCCGGAAAGTGCCCGGCTCACCTGCGGTTGGGAATGGACTTCTCGTGATCGGTGCTGCAGAATCAAATGGCGAATTGCACGCCTTTGGACCGGCCTCACAATGAATCTGTTGATCTGGAAATCAAAGAGACTTCCAGCAGAAAGTTCCCTTTCATGACTACTGAGCTTCCCACAACCGAGTCTCAACAGACAGAAGTTGGCAGTTATTTCATTACCAACTATCCGGCGTATTCCGCCTGGTCTCAGGACGATGTTCCGCGAGCCCTGGCAGCGTTGCACAACGAACCTGATGATTCGATCCCGCTCGGTATCTACACGCACATTCCGTTCTGCCGCAAACGCTGCAAATTCTGCTACTTCCGGGTCTATATTCAGCAGAATGCCCAGACCATTCAGCGATACGTTCAGGCAGTGGATGATGAATTAAAAATGCTCGCCCAACTGCCGGGAGTTGCCGGAAGGCGGGTTGAGTTTGCCTACTTCGGTGGAGGCACACCATCCTATCTCAGTTCCCGACAACTCCTTCAGTTGCGAGACCGACTCAGCCAGTCTGTCTCCTGGGAAACGGCTCAGGAAGTGACCTTTGAATGTGAACCAGGAACACTCAATCTGGAGAAAGTCAAAACGCTCAAGGAAATCGGGATCACCCGCGTTTCCCTGGGGGTGGAAAACTTCAACGATGAAATTCTGGAAGTCAACGGAAGAGCCCACCTTTCACCGGAAGTCGAGCGGGCCTACGGCTGGATTCAGGAAGTCGGTTTTCCCCAGGTGAATATCGACCTGATTGCCGGAATGATTGGCGAGACCGATGAGAACTGGCATCGTAATCTGGAGAAAGCGGTAGCTCTCAATCCGGATAACATCACGATCTATCAGATGGAACTGCCCTACAACACCATCATTTCCAGAGAGATGAAGGAAACCGGTAAGTCCTCTCCGGTTGCGGACTGGCCAACCAAGAGACGCTGGGTCAGTGAAGCTATCGATTTTCTGTCGGAAGCCGGTTATCACGTGGCGTCCGGCCAGGAGTTTGTCAAGAACCCGGAAACCGACCGCTTTCTGTACCGGGACCATCTGTTTCGGGGACATGATATCCTTCCCCTGGGAGTCTCATCCTTCGGACACTTTCAGGGCATTCACTATCAGAACCAGGATCAGCTGGAAGATTATCTGCGGATTGTCGAATCGGGGGAGTTGCCCATCAATCGTGCCTATGTGCCGACACCCCGTCAAAGTCATATCCGGGAATACATCCTGTGCCTCAAAGAGGGTTTTGTCGACACGAAAATCCTTGACCAGAAATTCGGCGTCAATACCTGCGAACTGTTTGCAGAAGCCCTGCAGAATCAGGAGAAGGCCGGATACCTCACTGTGGACAATGGTGTGGTGACCCTGACCCGCAAAGGGCTGTTACAGGTCGACAGCCTGCTGCCTGAGTACTTTGAACCGCAGTACCGAAAGATCCGTTATACCTGATTCAACCGGATCGATCGGACTTCCTGCAGGTTCGGTACAGACAGCACCTATGATCAGATCCACGCTGTGATTTTGTCCCCTGCCTGTTTAGACCTGTTTTTCACCACAGCATCTGGTTTAATAGGTTAATGTGCCCCGCGGGGCTGTGCCTGACTGATCCGACCCCGGGATGATCGGAAAGCAAACTGAAGTGAACGCTCTCCACGAACTCCAATCGCTGCTCGCATTGTTCCCTGATGATCCGCCCCTGCTGCAGGGTGCGGAACACATTGCCGGTTCCACCACGCCCGAGCCTTACAAAAGCATGCTCGTCCATGAACACCACATGACGGTGACAATGGAAAACTATCACCATTCCCAGGTGGAAGTGCGTGTGCTGGAGCGGAATCCGGATGAGCATAATTACGGCCGCAAGATTCTGCTGCTCAAGGAAGGGACAGAAGAAGTGGTCCAGTTTGGGATTGTCCGCTTCAACTTTGAATACGTGACCGAGGAGGTCAAACAGGAGATCATCGCCGAAGAAACTCCGCTGGGGCGAGTGTTGATCAACCACAATGTGTTGCGGCATATTGATCTGAATGCCATTCTAAAAGTCCGCTGCGGCGAAACCCTCGCCGCTCACTTTGCCTGCGAACCGGGTCGCGTCACCTATGGCCGCCTGGCAACCATCTTCTGTAATAACAGACCGGCAGTCGACCTGCTGGAAATCTCTGCTCCACTGGATTGAACCAGAATGATCGCATCAATCGTCTGCTGAGATATCAGGCGGGAATCGATTCTTCAGCGGAAGCGGGACGAGTCGGGCTCAGGATCAGAGCGGCGATTAATGGAATGCCCAGAAGCAGTGAAATGCCCACCAGCCAGAGTGGATAATGAATTCCCAGCTCGGAACTGATTGTGACGTTCTGCAGCCATTCGTGATCAACTCGCCAGAGTTTCAGATTGCCATGAGCCACACCGAGTGCATTGTTCACAAAGTGGAATGCGACACAGGGCAGGATACTCGCGCTTTTGATTGCCAGTAACCCCAGCAGCAAACCCAGCAGAGCGGCGTTGAAGACCTGTTGTGGAATCATGTGCATCACACCAAACAGCAGAGCTGACAGCACCACGGCCAGTCCATGACGTCCCGTCCGCCGGAAACCGGCCAGCATGAATCCCCGGAAGGCAATCTCTTCGCAAATGGCCGGGGCCACCGCAAAGGCGAGCAACACCCAGTACCAGGGAAGTGTGCCATCGGCCATGGTTTGCAGGGCGGCCTGGGCATGTTCCGGCAATGCGGGGAAGAACCAGGATAAACGGACTGCCAGTTCCACAATTGCAGGATGCAGAATCAGTGGTAACAACAATCCCATCAGCAGAAAACGGAGTGGTGGCAAACGGAGCTGGAATGTGGCCAGCGGCCGTTTTGTCAACAGCACTCCCATGAACATGGCTGGAGAGGCGATGATCACCAGCTGCTGAACGACCAGCAGTTGCAGCATTGTCCAGCCCTGCTGGGATTCCGGAGCCGAACGGAGTGCGGAACCAAAGGTATTCAACATGGCAAACTGCAGCAGCATGATGAGTACAAAACAGAAAATCGCTTCTGAGAAGTTCGGGAGCGATTCCTTGTCTCGCAGGAGATGCCGAAACCAGAGCCGAACATCAAACTTTTCCGCTTCCCGGAACAGAACCTCTTCCTTCTGAAACTGATCGATCGCCCACAGGAGCGCCAGGGCACTGTAAGCAAAACTGCTGATCAGAACGGGCGCCACATACCACATCAGATGACTGGGTCCGGCTGTGGCCAGAAGCAGACTTTTCAAGAGCAGTGCCGGGCCGATGACAGGCATGACGCTGTAAAACGGCGTAATTTCCACGGCAGGTGAGAGACAGAACACGGTCAGTCCCATCGTGACCGTCAGCAGTGGTGTGAGATAGTACTGTCCTTCCTTTGTGCTTTTGGCAAACAGTGCAAAGGCCAGGCTGACTGATGAAAACAGCATTGCCAGAGGGATTGCCAGGATTCCAACCCAGATAAGCACATCAAAACCGGGAATCGAAAAATCAAGTCCGGCCTGAGCCTCATCTCCTCCGGCTGCCTTGAGAACATGGATACCGGTCATGCCCATACTGATCAGGTTCAGGACAGCCGTCACCAGGCTGAACAGCATCACGGTAATGAATTTCCCGATCACGATTTCACTGCGAAGAGCAGGGGAGATGAGCAATGTTTCCATTGTTCCCCGTTCCTTCTCTCCCGCTCCCAGGTCTACCGCTGGATAAAAAGCCCCGGTCATTGCCATCAGGATCAGCATGGCGGGAAACAGTCGGCTCCAGACGTTGGCCGCCAGTTCTTCTTCCCTGGCAAGATCAACCCGTTCCTCATTGATGGGACGGGTGATGTCTGCGGGCAGATTGGCCATCTCGAGCCGCTGCTTGAGAATGGCCTGCTCCCAGGTGTCGAGCGCTTCACGGACTCGGCCGTAAGCAATCAGGGACTTTTCGTTTGCGGAGTTGCGGATGATGGTCGGTTGAATTCGTACGGTTCGATCTGCTCCTGGCTCTCGCTGGGCAAGAGTTTCGTTTTCCTTGCGGACATATTCCTTAAATCCTTCCGGCACAACGATAAGCACCTGGATATTGGCATCAGAGAAATAGGTTCCAATCTCATCGAGCAGGTCCTGGATTTGCCCCTGTTTTATGGCAACCCGTTCCGCATCAGTTTCCCGAGAGAGGGCCGCCATTTCCTCTCGAATTTTTTTCAGTTCGTCGAGTCGAGCGGCGATGAGCCTGGCTGTTTGCAAAATCAGGGTCTGATCATCGATTTCGGGACTGGCACCAGCTTCCGACTCAACTGCTTCTGCAGGTTGCTCAGGAGAGGTAATCGTCAAGTCGGAAATGACTCGGAGCTTGGAGGAATCCCCTTCATTCACAAACCACTGATCGATAAATCGGGTTCCGTCCGCACTCAACAGTGGGGGATCCGGAAGGGAATCTGCTCCCAGCACAACCACGGTGCGTGGCTGCTCCGAAAACAGCAGAGTCATCTGCATCATCCCGATTCCCAGGGCAGGATAGAGGAGCAGTGGCAGCACAATGACCATGAACAGCGTTCGCCGATCGCGCAGCTGGTCTGCCACTTCGCGGGAGAAAATCAGTTTGATGTTACGCCATGTCATCCTGCAGCCCTGTGTCCATCCCTGTGGTAATGAGAATCTTCTCGTTGAGATTCCGTGATCTGCTTCACTTCATGTTTAATGTTGATTGGGAACAAGCTGGTCTTTTCCCTGTTGATCTGTTTCAAGAGAAAGGTACCAGGGGAACGACGCGTCCACCCGCTTCAAACC
>JAGQQT010000218.1 GCA_020426065.1 Planctomycetaceae bacterium
ATTCTCTGCCATCTGAGCTGCAAAATCTACCACCATTTCTTTGCGGAAAGGTGATGAAGCTGCTGCCGTGAAAATTGTTTCTGTTTGCCATTTCCCTGCATTCAGGTACTGGTGAAGCATTCCACCCATAGGAATGGCTGTGCCGAGTGGTGTTCGAGCGAGTTCCGCACTGGAGCGATTACGATATAAAATGGCACTCAACTCGACTCCTTCCAGTTGCCAGTCAAAGTAGATGCGTGCCCGGTAGAGTTTTCGGGGGCAAAGCCAGGACTTTTTCGAATAGCCAGTGAATTTGAAATGACAATCCAGGATGTCCTGACAGGCAGCATTCAATGGTCCAATCGCCCACCCTTCATGTTCAGCCATCCAGACCAACGCATTGTGCAGCGACTCGAGCACAAGTTGCTGCTTGAACTGATTCAACGTTGCACTGTTGTAAGCCGCAAAATCAAACGGCCAGGGATACATGGAACGCCCCTGTGAATAAACTGGTGGCTCCTCCAGTTCATCCGTGAAAGTCAAACTGACTTTAGCGATCCCTTCAGTAACCACCTGGGGAACGATTTTACTGAGGTAATGATCAACCACAGAGGAAGCCTCGCGATGGAAGCGTTGAACAAACCCTCCTTTGTAGCGTTCAACGATCGCATTATCAGCGTGAACTGCGAGGTCTCGGAGATACATCTCGGTAATCAATTCATGAGAAAGAACAACTGCAATCAAACAATTGTGGTGAAAAACTCCAGTTACCGAAACACAGTTGTGAGACCAAAATAAATGGTATTTACTGTCAGAGACAATATGCTATTCCATTGCAATTTGTCTCGCCCATTCGACAACAGGAGCAATGCCATCGCGATCAATCCTATCGAAGCCTTCGAGCATGTCTCGTCGTTTTTCTTTCGTCGGTTTGGTGTAGGCCCCGATGAACATAAACACGCGCATGAACCAGTTGAACTGACTCAGATCGAGCCGACCGCCCAAGACATGATGTGGTGCCCTGGCTATCAATTCGTCCGGGTAACTGGCGTGGAGCCATTTCTGGATCAGGGGATCATCGGGAGCGGCACCAGTCACGGAGAAGAGATAAACCGGTTTCTGCTGAATGGTATTCCAGTTGGCCCGAACCCACTTCCGCAAAGTCATCCGCATCAGAATCACGGAACTGCCCAGAACGAGAAAATCGTATTCTGATGGATCGCCAGCAGATGCGTAGGCATCAAATACAGGGAGCCCTGTGGCCTCGCTAATCCAGTTTGCATACTGAGCGGTGCTGCCATACGAACTCGAATAGAAGATGGCACCTCTCATGGTTCGCGCATTGACCTGTGCTGGAGATCGCAGTGAAACAAACCTTCCGGTCAAAACAGATGAACGTCTATGGAAGACGACATTTTATCTATATGATGTTATTCCGAACAGACACCCACTTTACACTGTACGAACACAATCCTCCATCCTGTTGCTGGGCGGCAGAATCGAAATGGATGAGCACACTACATCACATGTAATTTCATGATTTGTTGGCAAAAAGTAAAATTCTTCCACACTGGCTGCAAGCAACTGCTGAAACTGTGCCTTCTGCCTTGAGATCACCTAACCAGCCACGTCTGGTATCTGGAGTTGTATATGAGAGAACGCTGTCAGCCGACTGAATCTCGTTGAGACGACTTCGATCGATGATCGAAATGGGAACCATACTCGCATTACAATCAGGGCACTTTCGCTCGGTAGTAGATGTCATTAAATCCTCAATTCTCTGTAAGCCGTCCTGCAGGGTGGAGAAGCAACGCGTAACACACGTGCGGTAAGCATGATGGGGTTCACTGTGTTTTACCCATCCTGTAAACCTGACACAAATCCGCCTCAGCCGAATTCTCCGGCGATGTTCTTCAAATAAGCGACTGCGTTGTCGAGGTCTTCGATTCGGTTTTCACCACCTGTGCGGCTGACGTGGATCGGGCCGCGATATCCCACTTCATCCAGCGTGGCAATCATTTCATCCCAGGCGATTTCTCCCCGACCCAGTTGCACTTCCTGTCCACCGCCGGAGAAATCCCGCACGGCATCGCGAGCGGTAAACTGCTGGATGAAGGGGCGTAATTCGCGCAGCGCCTGGAGCGGATCGGTTTCTCCCAGCAGAAAGCGGGAAGGATCAAAATCGATGGCAATCGGGCCGGAGCGAACATGCTGCAGAAACGTTTGCAGTCTCTCGATCGATTTCCCGATCGGGATGACAGTCAGCACAACCCCCAGGTGATTACCCTGCCGTGCCAGGTCTTCAATCACCTCTTTCAACAGAGGGAAGGCTGGAGAGTCCTCAGCGGGAATTTCTCCGATCTTGATGCACAACGCCCGCACCTTCAGTTTCGCAGCCAGTTGCATTGCTTCCAGAGTCGCGGCAACGCGGGCATCAAGATTGTTTTTGTCCGTAAACGGGTGCCGGACCATGAAATTGAGGGCACTGAGCGTCAGTCCCACTTCCTTGACCAGATGCAGAAATTCCCGAATTCCGGTTTGCGTCAACTGGCGGGCAATCAGTTCGGTGCGGGCATCGCAGCGAATCTGCTGAACGGGTAACTGGGCCACCGCCCGCAAAGCCTGGCGAAGGGGAAGCTGGGTATCGGCAGTGGCCACAGAAAAAGACGTCAACATGTAACTTCTCAGATGCTCAAAATAGGGGTCAACAATTCAACTGCTGGTCTCGTGCCGAATTGTAGGCGGTCAGCGGGTGATTTCGAAAGTCAGCCCCGGCTCAGCCTCAACTGGTACGACCGCTACAAACTGTAAATTACAGTCAGGTACGGGTTCCGCTGTGCATTGCGTCGATTTTTGAACAGAAGCGCTACGCATTCACTGCGGTCATACTGCGTCTGATTCTATCCCCGCTGCGAGTTCAAAACGTCTCATGATAGCGATTCTATCGGGAATTCTGTTCGTGCTGATGATGCCGGTTGCGGTCTCATCTGCAGAGACGGCATCCTCCGGGGCATCCTCTCATCTGACTCCGGAAGGAGCGGTGCCGATTCGGTACTTCTCGTTCGAAGGAGATGAGGATCGCGATTACGACCGTCAACCCGATGACTGGGTGCGTCGGCGCGGGCAGGATTTTCGTAATTATGTGATCTCGGAAATCGACTTCGAGCAGGCTCATCAGGGGCAGCGGAGTCTCCGCATTGACGCCAACGGCAGCAATGCGGCCTATTACTCCCAGCCCCTGCCCATCGATTCCCAGCATTCGTATCTCATCAAGGCGGCCATTCTGACCCGCGGGCTGAATTACAACGCGGCCGTCGTTTCGTTTTCCTTTCTGAATCATCGCAAGCAGCGGATTCAACGGGTTGTGACATCACCGGTCTCTGGTTCTCACAGCGACTGGCAGGTGATGGAACTGAAGCCGGTCAATCCCCATCCGGATATCCGTTTTGTGGTCGTCGGCTGCCACATCATTCCCAGTGAGTATTCCGACTTCGAAGGATCTGCCTGGTTTGATTCGATCATGATAGGCAAGCTGCCCCAGCTGAATCTGGCCAGTAACTTCGAAACGCACTTCCGCCAGGCGAAATCCGAAATCGCGATCGAATCCTACGCGACTGGTCTGGATCACTCTTACAACGGCGAGAACTTCGATTACAAATTGCGGCTGCAGGCAGAAGATGTGAACGGCAACATCCTTGAACAGACCGTTCATCAACTCACTCCCACATCAGATGAGATGACAGACGATGGCCGCACGCAATGGATGCTCCCCGTATTTCCGGTCGGTTACTATCGAGTCAATGCCACACTGTTGAGGAATGATGAGGAAATTGTCCGGCGGTCGACTTCGTTTGCCGTCTTGAATCTGCATGGCAAATCCTCAAACAAAGGCGAGTTTGGCTGGAATCTGTCCGGGCCTGAAAGCAACATTCGCCCGGAAGACATGCTGGCCATTACTCAGGAAGCTGGAATTAACTGGGTGAAAATCCCGGTCTGGGAACGGGCCTATTCCTCAGGGTCCAGTGAAACCGGGCAACTCTTAACCGGAGTGCGAAACCAGTCGATTGTTCCAGTCGGGATGCTGGTCCAGCCTCCGGAAAAAATCAGAGGCAAGTTTACTGAGCACTGGACGGGAATCAGTGAACTGTTTACTTCACCTCCCATCGTCTGGCGGGAAGCGGCGAACCAGGTGATGGCACTGTACTCCCCCACGGTTACCCGCTGGCAGCTGGGCGATGATCGTGATTCCAGCTTTGTCGGGTTGCCGCAATTTGCCGACAACATGGAAACCATTCGCGAGGAACTGCAGCGGATCGGCCAGATCCGCCAGCTCGGTGCCCGCTGGAATGTCGGGGCGGACGTCCAGAAGAATTCCACCATTCAGAAAAACTTCCTCACGCTCGAATTCAATGAGGAGACACCGTTTGATGAACTGTGTGCTTCGATTCAACTCGTGCATGATCGCGGTTTTGAAGCCTGGGTGATTGTCAAAGCCAGCAAACGATCTGAGGAAATGACTCCCCACGCTCGCGCCAACAGCCTGGTGCGTCGGATGATTGACGCCAAACGGAGCGGGGCCGATCTCATCTTCGCTCACGATGTCTTCGATGAAGAATACGGGCTGCTCAATATGGATGGCTCCCCGGCAGACCTGTTTCTTCCCTGGAGGACCGTTTCTCTGGCTTTGCAGGGAAGTGAATATGCTGGTTCCATTCAACTCCCCAACAAGAGTACGAATCACGTCTTTTTAAGAGAGCAGGATGCGGTGATCGTGATCTGGAACGATCAACCCACCGAAGAAGAAATCTATCTGGGCGATGATGTTGTCCTGCACGAAGTCTGGGGAGAGCGAACCCGCCTGATGGGATCCAGTGAAAACGGCAGGCAAAAGATCAAAGTGACGCAGGTCCCCACCATTCTCACCGGCTGTTCAACAGAATTGGCACGCTGGCGAATGGGAGTCAGTTTTGAAAAAGGACGCATCGCCAACTCCGCTTCAGAGCATGAAGACTCGCTGATCGTGACCAATACCTTCCCCTGGAACATTCAGGGAACAGTGAAAATCCATTCCGATCTGGGCTGGGAAATATCTCCCCAGCAGCTCGAACTGGCCGCTCCCAAAGCCGAACAGGTTGCCATCCCCCTTTCTATCCGGCTTCCTTCCCAGGCAACGGTTGGCGAACAAACCATTGCCATGGAGTTTGATCTGGGGGGATCGGGCTTGAGTTTCCCCTTCCTGGTTTATCGGGACTACCTGGTTGGATCCGGCGATGTCCATATGGAAGTCCACTTGAGTAAAGGGCCCAATGGAACTCTGATTGTCGAACAGCATATCACCAATGAAACCAATCCCCCGGAAAGCCTCGACTTCCGCTGTAACCTGCTGATCCGTGGCAGACGCAGAAACACCCGCAACATGACCGGCCTTTTGAGCGGCCAGACCAGAAAAACGGTTTACGTCATCCCGGAATTCGAAACCCTTGTTTCGAAAGATCTGTGGCTAAGAGCGGAGCAGAAAAACGGCGTCCGAACGCTCAATGAAATGCTGACCGAAGACCAGGTCCAGATGCTGATCGATCGCTCAGAAGCGAACGAGGAAGAAGCCCGCTTCCCCGGCTTGTCCGTCCGCTGAGCGCGTGCATTGCGCGATTTCAGGCGGTCGCTCAAATCCTATCGAGCTGAAAGAAGTGATATCCTGTCGCTACACGCCCAAACCGTTACGCTGGGTGCAACTGGCGAATTATGGTTTGAGAAACTCGTCATTCTTGCTTTCCACAATCCCTGAAACAGGGAGCTGACGCTCCCCGCTTGACCTGCCTGTTTATCAGTTTGTTTTCTTGCTCCACAAACGTATTCCACTTGTTGCAAACAGCGATTCCCACGACTCGCTCGACGCGGTTGAGTTTCTGGTCTATTGTGGACGCATTCGGTTTTTGTTCATTCCTTCTGACTGCTGCGTGTCCCTCATGGAAATTGATGTTCCTGCCTGGATGGTACAAGGTACAGGGGTGCCACCACGAACCGTGCATCAGTTTCGTGCGGAAGCTGAAGTCACCGGCTGCTGTCCGATGTGGGAAGCGGATGACCTCGTTGTGGCGGATTCCATCGGCACGCTTTATCGGCTCGATCCGGTTTTGAATGTCAAACTGTTGACCCGTCTGCAGGAACCTGTCCAGCAGCTGGCCTGGTCCGCCACCGGAGAATTTGGAGCGGCCCTGCTGGGGAAAAGCACAATTGTCCGCCTGAATGCACAGCTCAAACAGGTCTGGGCGATTGAAGTCCCGTTTGACTGTCAGTGCCTGGCGATCGATCCTTACGGGGTATTCACACTCGTTTCGGCGACGGAAGGGGGAGTGGTTATCCTGGATGACCGGGCCAAAAAGGCCTCGGTCTTCGAAACGATGAGACCACTGGCCAACGTTCAGTTTGTCATCGAAGAACCGACCATCATCGCCGCTGCCGAACATGGTTTGCTGGCGGCCTACGATCTCACTGGAAAGAAAATCTGGGACCATGCCTTCTGGTCCAACGTAAGCGACCTGGCCGTAGTCCAGCAGGACTGCCAGATTCGCGTCGCCGCACTTAACCAGGGAATCCAGGTGTTTGATCATCATGGCGAATCCAAAGGCTCCGTGATCCTCGACGGAACCGTCAATCACCTGGCAACAAACTACTCCGGCAATCTGACGCTCGCCTCCACAGTCGAAAAGCAGCTGTTTCGTCTGGATGAAGACGGCTCAACCCTCTGGTCTGCAGAATGTGCGGAGGAAATCCTGAGTGTTCACGTGCACGCCATTCAACCCGTCGGTTATTTTTCGACAGAAGGAAAACGGGTTGTCCGCCTCGAATGGAAGTAAACGGCCCCCTATGTCCGTGGAACATTCAGAACCACCAGATCAATTCACCCTCCC
>JAGQQT010000219.1 GCA_020426065.1 Planctomycetaceae bacterium
TCCCCCCTCCTTCCAGAGCAAACAACATCGGTAGAAATGCCGCAACTGTAGTCAAGGTGCCTGTCAGCATGGGGATTGCCAGCGTATTGGCGCCGGCAACTGTGGCGGGAATGGGTGCGGCTCCCTCAATCTGATTCGTCCGCGACTGATCACACACCTGGACCGCATTATCCACCAGCAGTCCCAGGGCAATAATGATGGACGCCAGTGAAATCTGTTCGAGCTGCACACCGAAAAGCGTAATCATGCCAATCGATGCCAATACGACGATTGGAATATTGGCGGCCATGACAACAGATGTTCTCAGCCCCACCATCAGGAGCACCACCAGCACAACAATCAGGACGGCTTCAATCACATTGACAATGACATCACTGATTTTGGCAGACACATTCAATGACTGATCCGAAACCGGTGTCACAGCCAGATCCGGCGGAAGAATCTGTTCGACTTCCTGCATCTGCTGAATCCGGGCTTTAGCCAGATTACACAGGTCGACAATATTGGAGCCGGACTTCATGGTCAGCCCCAGCATTACCGCATCGTAAGTTCCGTTCACATCGCCATAGCGACAGATGAGCCCCGGAGGATCCTGATAACTGCGTTTGACTGCCAGATTGAGGTCTGTGAGATAAACCGGAGTCCGTGACGGACCTGATGAAACGTAATCCGCAATGATCGATTCCAGTTCGGCAACGGCATTGAACTCTCCAGACGGGAACACGGAGTAACGGGTATCGGGTGTATCAATCGCGCCACCCGTCTCGACAATATTCCGGCTGCTGACCAGCGAGGACAGTTCATTGGTCGTCAATCCGAGTTGAGACCAGTTTGCCAGATCGGTTTCAATGTAGATGGCTTCATCCCGCACACCGAACTTTTCAACTTTCGCTGCTCCGTCCAGCAACCTCAATTCATCCTTGACCAGATCGGCGAAGTCTTCCAGTTCCCGGAAACTGTAACGGTTCTGATCATCAATCTGTTCCGCTCCATTGAGCGGTATCTGGTGGATCGCCAGGAGAAGCACGGCCGTATCGCCGAATTCATCATTGACGATCGGCTTGAGCCCCTCCTCGGGCATGGGCACTTTATCAATTCGGGCCCGTACTTTATCCCAGACATTTTGAATCGCATCAGCAGGTGTGCTGTCATCCAGATCCACATAGATGGTTGACAAACCAACGGTGGTGGTCGAGCGGACCACATCCACTTCTTCGATACTGTCGACAGCCTCTTCCAGCTTGTCGGTGATCAGTTCTTCCACCTTCGTGACCGGCGTACCAGGCCAGGAAGTGGAAATCACGCAGGTCCGAATCGTGTATTCCGGATCCTCACGTCGCGGCATGGTGAAGAATGAGAAAATGCCCCACAGCATCAGCAAAGCAACTGCTGTGTAAACAATCGGACTGTGTGTAATGGACCAGTCTGGCAGTTTCATGGTTTCTCCTGATTGGCAGAAGTCACCTTGACCACTTCACCATCACTGAGAAAGTGAGCAGCCTCGCTCACGATCTGGTCCCCAGCATTCAACGCACCGCTCTCCACTGGCAGTATCATCTGGGTCTGCGAAATTTGAATCGTTTCCGGCGGAATGATCCGAATGGGAATCTTCTGAACAGACGGGCTCGATCCCTCACCAGTGATTTTCATCACATAAGGTGCATCATCGGGGCCGCACAAAGCTGCATTGGGAATGGGCCAGCCTTCGGATCCCTGCGAAGCACCAATATCGACACTGACAAGATCTCCCGGACGCAGCATCCATTGGGATTGTGGTTCGAGGATGACTGAATCACCCTGAAAATCCTCTACCGATTTGCCATCGACAAAAATCTCATCAATCACAAAATTCTTCCGAGGATCAAACTGGTCATCCAGAATCTCGATTTCCTGGAAAATCCAGTTGCCCAGAAAGGGAAACCGGGAGTCCAGCTGCCGGATCGGAATCTTTCTGACTTTCAGAAGTGGATCTCCCGTTTGAATGTCTCCCACGGTTCTGTTGGTGACCATCCACAGATAATCCGTTGTCCCATCAGAACGGATGGAGTCAACAGGAACGTGCAGTGCCTCTGAAGAACCGTTCTTGAGAAAAGGAAGATCGACCCGCCAGACTTCCCGCGTGGTTGCCTGCGAGACCTGTTCCGTCTCCGCAGACTGTTCCAGTTTGCGATTGATCATGAGCAGTGTAACCGTGAAGGTTCGTGTTGTGGGATCGGCAGCTGGATCGACCATGTAAACAAACCCCGCTCGCTCCTCCGTTCGTCCATCAGGCAATGTGATCGTGACAGGAAACTGACCTTTCACAGGGATCCGACGGGATTCTGCAGCGGAGACTTCAAACTCAATTTTGATTGGATCCATCATCTGCACTGTGGCCACCGGCGTCCCAGCCGAAACGACGCTACCTGGCACCACATGGACATCAGCTATCTGGCCGTTGAAGGAAGAATGAAGCTCACAGTCTGCCAGATTTCGATTTGCTTCCTTGAGAGTCTGTTGGGCCTGACCAATCTGAGAAACTGCTGCACTGAGGTCCGCTTCCCTGACAATTTCATTGGCAAGGACTTTATCGTATTCCGCTTGAGCGGTTTTGTATTGAGAGGTGGCAATTTCAAATTCCGATTCGGTAAAAGCTCCTTGCTGAAACAGGTTCTGAGCCCGTGTAAACTCTTCCTTCGCGAGTTGCAATTCGGCTTCTGCAGCTTTCTTCTCTGCCGGTATGCGGGCTGAGATGTCAGCCTGGATGGCATCCCGGTTTTTGGCGGCTACTTCAACCTGGGATTGAGCGGAGGAGACAGACAATTCATAACGTTCCGGATCGAGCGCGGCGAACTTTGTCCCCGCGAACAGGACCTCACCTTTCTGGTTATATCGTCGTCCTTCGATCTCTGCTCCCGGTTCGAAAACCCACAGCACACGACCGGAAACCTCGAACCCGATCTGTTCGGTTTTCCATGAACCGACTGCCCCCGCAACACGACGAGCACCTGTCGAATCATACTGCTGCAAGGTCAGAACCTTGACAGATCGCGGCTGTCTGGCTGCGTCACTTGATGAGACGGCCGGTTCACAACCGCTGCTACTGAGCAGGAACAGGAAGGTCAGCAGGAGATTCAATCGCACCATCTGGATCTCGCCATCCAAACAAAATAGAGAAAGGGATAGTGTCTCAATGCGTCCCTCAGGCACGCATGACAGATTTTGCCTCAAAATGATTAGGGGGCTTTCCCTTGCAACAATCCGTCTACAAACGGAATCACCTGGTTTTCATAGTTGAATCCGTTGGGAGCGTATTCATTGCTGTCGTTGTTGAACACTTTTGCGAGCTTGCCACTGGCATCGTAAACGAGCACGGCGGGAATGGCGACCGTATCAATCTCTCCCAGAATATCTTCATCCGGATCGGTTGAGATGAAGTTCGTCATATCCACTTTTCTCGAGTTGAGAATCTTCAGAATCTGAGGTTCATTCTCTTTGGGTTCAGTCCCTTTGCCGCCGTAAAAATCAACATTCAGCGAGGCACAAGCTACTTTGTCTATATACGCATGATGGAATTCGACGAAGTTCGGCAACTCTTTCACGCAGGGCAGACAGACGGTTGACCAGACATCTACTACAACCACTTTGCCTTGATGACTGGCGACCCAGCCTTGCACTTCTTGCCAACTGGCAAACGTTGCCGTTATTCCAGGATTCTCAGCAGGAGTTGCAGGTTCTGAAGAACTGGCTTCACTGGTTGACACTTCAGGAGAAACCTCAGCAGGAGGGTGATCCGCAGGTATCGGCTCTGGAGGATCGGAAATGGGAGGGCTGGAATCCTGACAACCTGCCAGAAACATGAATCCAAAACAGATCAGGGCAAACCGTATTAACATGATCAACTCCTTAGTTAACTGAAATCAGGTGGACAGAGGTTGCATCATACTGACTGTGACGGGGAATTACCTGTTCCCTGTGAGTAGACCTGACTTCAAGTCCTGGAGAAATCGGGCTCTTTACTCTTTGCGGTCAGCGTGACCTAGTGATTTCTCTGGTGCGATGATATCCCGCACTTTTTGTTTCAGCAGTGTGATTTCAGGAAACCCACCATCATCATGTCGTGACCAGATGCGGGTCTGGTCTGCAAAAATCTCAAATCGCCCACCTTCCCCAGGGCAGAGGCAAACCTGTTGCAAATCCTGCTCGAAAGTTGTCAGCAGTTCCTGGGCCATCCAGGCGGCTCGCAATAACCAGCGGCACTTGGTGCAATAAACAATCCGGACAGTATGTGTGCGGTCAGGGGATTCCGTCATTATTGCAACCACTCCGGTTGATTTACGGGATTCATGCTCCACTGAAAACAAATATTACTTTTTCAACAGAGACTGTCGTAACCGATAAAGCTGATCGAGCGCCGCTTTGGGACTGAGATTATCCAGATCCAGACGTTCCAGTGATTCCAGCACGGGGTGCGGTGCAGGTTCAAACAGATTGAGTTGACGGCGGCTGGTTCGGTCGGTTTGACGAGCCGGAACCTCCATTTTGTCACTGGAATCACCCTGCCGGGTTTCCAGTGTCTGCAGCAACTGGGTGGCTCTGGACAGTACTTCTGTCGGAACACCGGCCAGACGGGCAACATGAATCCCGTAACTTTTATTGGCCGCTCCCGGCAATATTTTATGCAAAAAGTGAATATCACCGTCGGACTCGTAGACCGCCACGTTCCAGTTGCGAACACCGTTCAGTTGATTCGCCAGTTCGGTCAATTCGTGATAATGCGTCGCAAACATGGTTCGGGCAGCGGTGACATCATGCAGATATTCCGTGATCGCCCAGGCCAGCGAAAGTCCGTCAAAGGTACTGGTTCCGCGGCCAATCTCATCCAGCACGATCAGAGATTTTTCGGTAGCGGAATTGAGAATGCGGGCCGTTTCGGTCATTTCGACCATAAACGTACTTTGCCCCCGGCTCAATTCATCGCTGGCTCCCACTCGCGCGAAAATGCGATCAACTATCCCGATCCGAGCTTCACTGGCCGGAACGAAGGACCCCATCTGGGCGAGCAGTGTGATCAGCGCTGCCTGGCGGATGTAGGTACTTTTACCGGCCATGTTCGGTCCAGTAATCAGTTGAACGAGACCTCCTGCGGTTTCTGTAGCTTCGTTGGAATCAGATTCAGGATCCCGTCCGAGAAAGATATCATTGGGCACGAATTCTCCGGCAGGCAACAGAACATCCAATACTGGATGCCGACCTTCCCGAATGTCGAGGATTGGTGCATCACATAATTCGGGACGGCAGTATCGGTTGTTGATTGCCACCTGGGCCAGACAGGCCAGCACATCCAGTTCAGCGATGGCCTGGGCGGTGGTCTGAAAGCGGGTGAGATGCTGACAGATCTCTTCCCGCAGTTCCTGAAACAGTTCGGATTCCAGTGCCAGTGCCCTTTGATCGGCAGTGAGCACCTTTTCCTCATACTCTTTCAATTCCGGCGTGATGAACCGTTCCTGGTTTTTCAACGTCTGCTTCCGGATGTAATCCTGTGGCACCTTGCCCATCTGGGCTGCAGTCACTTCCAGGTAGTAACCGAAGACTTTATTAAACCCAACCTTCAGGTTGGTAATTCCCGTCCGTTCGATCTCCTGCTTCTGATAGGCGGCAATCCATTCTTTTCCGCCGCGTGACAGGCTTCTGAGCTCATCCAGTTTTTCATTGAACCCGGCTCGAATCACATTGCCATCAGTCAGGTTAAATGGGGGATCCTCTTCCAGACAGGTATCAATCCGGGAACGCAATTCTCCACACAGATCGATGCGTTCTTCCAGTTCACGAATCAATGGAGCGGAGCGGCCAACTAACAGCGACTTCATTCGCGGTAATTGAGCGAGCGTCCTTCCCAGGAAACTGATATCCCGCGGATTGCAACGACCCGTGGCAACCCGAGCAGTCAACCGCTGCAAATCATAAATCCCGTCCAGAGCTGATCTCACATTTTCGAGCAGCGCAGGATCCGTCGTGAACTGTTCAACGGCGGTCGCCCGAGCTTCAATTTCTGGCCGAGATGTCAGTGGAAGGTGAATCCACTCGGCAAGCAGCCGGGCGCCCATCGGAGTACGCGTTTTGTCCAGAATCTGCAGCAGCGAGCCCTGCTTCTGGCCTGTGCGTAGAGTGTGTGTCAGCTCCAGACTCCTTCGGGTCGCCTCATCAATCCGGACCGCATCCCCTGGATGAAACCGCTCGATGCGATTCATATGATCCAGGGCCGTTTTCTGCGTTTCCTGGACATATTCCAGCAGTACGCCAGCGGCAATGATCGATTCGCTGTCTGCCGGGATATCGAATCCATCGAGCGATCTCACGCGAAAATGTTCGAACAGTCTCTGCTGGCAACTTTCCTTCAGAAAAGACCAGGGAGGCCGACGGGTCATCACAAGCTCTGACAGCGCTTCCAGTGGATGTTCTGATTCATCGCCTTCATCAGAAATGATCAGTTCAACCGGGTCGATCCGCACCAGTTCTTCCAGCAGATTCTCTGGAGCACAATCCGAGACCTGAAACCTGCCGGTCGATAATTCCAGCCAGGCGAGACCACAATGCTGCTTACCTCGTGAGTAGGCAGCCAGATAATTACTCGAGGCTGGATCCAGCAGAGAATCTTCTGTCAGAGTCCCCGGGGTGACAATGCGAGTCACTTCCCGTTTGACCAGCCCTTTGGCCTGTTTGGGATCCTCCATCTGCTCACAAATGGCAGCCCGGTGACCAGCCCGAATCAGTTTCTGCAGGTAGCCATCCAGAGCATGGTAGGGAAAACCAGCCATTGCAATAGGATGGGAAGATCCTTTGTCCCGACTTGTAAGCGTAAGACCGAGTGTGCGTGCGGCAACTTCGGCGTCTTCATAAAAAAGTTCGTAAAA
>JAGQQT010000021.1:0-15836 GCA_020426065.1 Planctomycetaceae bacterium
AGACCGTCGATCCTGACGCATGTAGATGACCCAGATTCCTCCATGAAAACGGGATTTTCGTCTGGTAGTCTAATCCAGAGGAAAAAATGAGCCAATACCGATCCCGCCCGTTCCAACAGGAGCCAGAACGTGAAATTTTCCGCAGGTTTTGCCCTGGCACGGGCTCGGAATTGACTCCGGTGCCATCAAACGTGAAAATCAACTGTTCCATTGATCATTCGTCGTCGTTTTGTGCCCATCGAGACAGAAACAGAATTCATATGCCAGCCGAGTCATTTCCCCGTGTTCTGCGGACACGCCCTCACTACAGAATTTTCGTCTGCCTGGGGATGTTGGTGCTGGCCGGTTTCCTGACCGGATGTGGCGGTGCCGTTTACGAAAAACGCCTGGAATTCACCCAGAAATACTACGACTACATCGATCGGTTGAACCGGAATCTGGCAACCCAGTTTGCCAACTACGGAATTTCTCTGAGGGTCCCCAAGCAGTTTACCGAAATCCCTGCACCTCCTCCGCGTCCCCGGCCCGCTGAAGGAGCGGAAGAGGAAGACGCCGAAGAACCGGTCGACCCACGGCAGCCAAAGTTTTTTGATGAACCACTGCCTGGACTACTGGCCGCCTGGCAGGCCAATCTGACCACAGTTGATGGAGGTGGGTCCACCACTCAAGGAAAGGGGCACCTCTACCTGCTGGGGAATTATGACTATTGGCGAACATTCAAAACCCCTCGTGAAATCGGCGATCCTCTCAAATTCCACGAAGATGTCATGAACATGCTCGTCGATCAGTTACAGATTGTGCTCGATGAGCGGCAACGGGGGACCGCGACAGATCGGGTCAACAAATGGTTTAATGAAGTTGTTCCCGAAGCTGCCGATGAGGAATTCGTCCGGAAAAAAGAATTCACTACCATCACCCTGGTCCCAGAAGAGTCAGGAGACGACGAAGAGCAACCACGGATGCAGTACCAGGTTTATCTGTACCAGAGCGGGGATATGCAAATTGTACTGCTCTACGTTTTACCACGAAGTGTAAGTGCCGGTGAAGAACTGGATCATCGGATTTTGCTTTCACTGCAGACAGCGGAAGTCAGCCCTGATAAGCCAGTCGGAGCGGCCGCTGCCCAGGGACCTGGAGGTGCTGCTCCAGCAGGAGCACCTGGAGGAGCAACTGCTCCGCCAGCGGGGAATTCCCCTGCGTTCTAGGCTGAATTGACCGATGCCTCTCCTCAGGAAAGATCTGGATTCACACTGGGTTTCAGCCCAATTGTGTGCGTTTTTCGGAGTGCTGACTTTTCTTTGCCCCCCATATCAAGCTGCTGAACCATCACCGCAGTTTCCCAGGGGGAATTGCCGGATTGCCGCTCCCCTGCTCGATTCCGAAATTGAGATCCGCACGACTGAGCGACTGGCCGGTGCAATCGATTCCCTCGTCTGGCGGGGCAAAGAATTCATCAACAGCACCGATCATGGTCGCCAATTGCAATCAGCCAGTAATCTGGACTGGGGCGGTCCCATGATTGCTGAAACATTCAACCCCACCGAAGCAGGTTCTGTCGCGGATGGTGCGGGTGAGCGTTCTTCGAGTCGATTGCTGTTTCACAACTGGTCTGCAAATCGGCTCGAAACGGTAACTCAAATGGCCTTCTGGTTGCCTCCCGGAGGAAATTCCCTGGGGAATCCCGCCCGAAATACCACCCTGCTCTCTCAACATCTCCTCTCCAAGCAGGTTCAAATCGGTCTTCCCAACTTGCCTCAATCGATTTCCTATCAGGTCCAGTTTTCCCTGCCGGTCTCGGAAACGCATCGCTTCGCTCAGTTTGAGGCACTGACAGGCTACATGCCCCCGGAGTTTACGGTCTTCGAAATCTTTGATCCCGGTCAGAATCAAGTCCGCCAGCTCTCCGATGGTCCGGGCGAACAGCCCTTTCCCATTCTGTTTTCAACGACTGACGGACAATTTGCGATGGGCTGTTTCGGACAAGCGGCCCCGGTCGACAATCTGGTCTCGGGTCCAACCTACGGCAGATTCCGCTTTCAGCAGGCACAGGTTGTGAAGTGGAATATCGTTTACCGGTATTCTCACGCGGAGGAACTTCCCAGTGGAGCTTATCCGTTCCGGATGTTTGTGCTGGTGGGAACCCGCGACCTGGTTATTCAGGGACTGAAAATGTTGAGCCAGTCCGGCAAGCAGTAAACAGATCCCTGAAAGCTCCCCAAGGTATTCTTTGCACATTTCAAGCTGGCCTTGCTTCAAATGGCAGATTTGAGCGAGACTTCGAGCCGTTTCTGACGCCGAAGGTCCCGAGGCTGCCGATGAGCTTTCAATTCCGACTCGAATCGGTACTCCGCTACCGTCGACACCAACTGGATTTATGCCGCCAGCTGATGTCGGAAGTGCTCAGAGACATCGAACGTTGTGAGCTGGAAATTCAACAGACTCTGGCGGATCGAGCGGAGGCATTGCAGTATCTCAGGCAAATCAGTGAATCCGGGCAACTGGATGTACGAAAGATGTCCACCATTCGGCTGGAAATCGTCTCCCACGAGAAATCGGAACGGAATCAGAGGAACTCAGCGGCCCGATATCAGAAACAACTGGAGTTGTGTCGACAGGCAGTCCAGAAAGCAGATGCAGCCGTCAAAGCACTGGAAAAGTTGAAAACCCGTCAACTTCAGCAGGCACAAAAGGAAGAACAGAAGCGAACAGACCTGACCACCCAGGAAATCTGGCTGGCCAGAAACTTTGGTCCGACCTCAGACCGTTCCATGTCATTGAATAACAGTACGGACCGGGAATAAACCGGCAACTTCAAATTCCTCTGCACTCTCCCAAGGCCTCTTAAAGTCCCCAGTCCAGTCAGAGAAGGAAAGGACGCGAAGTCATGATGCGAATACTGGGAACAGTGATCGGCATTTTTTGCACCGCGACCGTGCTGACAATGGCTGCCGTTCTGGGGTATTCATGGAGTCAGGGTAATCTTTCGCGGGACTCCGGGCGGGAGATCGTCGCCATCCTCAAGGGCGAACCACATGGTAGCCACACAGAAACGGATGAGACTGACGAGGAAATGACCTCCTTTGACGAAATTGTCGAGAAAAGGACAGAGAAGATCCTGAGCATTACCGCTCGGGAGAGCGAGCTGGATGTCCTCAAACAGGCAATTGACGATCAGACTTCTCTGGTCATGAATGAACGGAAGAAGCTGGAGCAGCTGAAAAAAACTTTCAGGGATGAACTGGAAGAGGAATACCGGCGGATTCAGGATGAATCTGTTGAACAGGCGCGGGCGATCCTGCTGAAAATGGACGCCGAATCCGCTGTCGAAAAGCTGACCGCTCTTGATGTCGCTGATGCCGTTTTGCTGATGAAAGGGATGGCGGAGAAAGACGCTGCTCGGATTCTTGACCAATTTCGACAAAGAATTGGCGGGAAAGATCCGATCGAACGCGTGCAAAAAGCCGAAGAAATATACAAGGCGATATATCGCGGGGAGCCGCTGATTGCGCCTGTTGAAGCGGCCCGCAAGGAACTCCAGGACCAACGGGACGCCGAAATTACTCGTTGAGCCCCCCGTGGAAGCGGTTCTCCGGCTCGCGAGGCAGACCTTTCGCGAGTTGCACGGATGTAATTCGCACCAGGCACATCTCTTCTAGAAGTTGGGCGCACGGATGCTTCCACTCCAGGATCTTTTGCCGCTGCCAGGCAATCAGGCCAATGCATCACTTCGGCCCCAGGCCCCGGGTCTGGAAAAACCACTCAATTACAAGCTGAAGCAGCAACAGGATCGAACAAAATTTGCTGATCAGTTGCAAAAATTACAATCCGACGAGGATTTGAAGCCGGAAAGAAGCAAGTCCAGGCCCACTGCAGAACCTCAGCGTACTCCCGCTGCCAGAACAGACAGGACTCCTGAGGCACGGATTGTGGAGCCTTGGCGAAAAACGGATGAAAAGCAGGATGTCACTCCGAACGAAGAAAATGCATCCGCCACTGAAGTGGATGTAAATCAGGCAGATCAACCAGAAATTGAAACAAACAGTCTCAACAATCAAAGCCCTGCACCGGAACTGAATCTGCTCGCAGTTCCCGAACATCAGCAGGCTCAGGATCTTGAACCGGATTCCGATCAGGAAGTTCCTCCGCCCACCAGCCTGATGACTGCGCTGAATCGGCAGACAACGATCCAGCAGGATTCCTCGGAATCCGATGAGGAAGACTTCCAGACTGTGGAAGCGATGCTCCCACCAGCCTCATTAATGTCGATCTGGAATAAACAGACTCCCCAAAAGCAGTCTGTAGAAAATGAATCAGCAGTGGAGCCGGAAGCTCCGGAATCAAACCAGCTGGATCTGATCACCCCAGTCCAGACTGAACAGGAATCGGATCTGAAGACCCCAAATTCTCAATTCCAACTGCCAGACGTATCTGAAGAACAAAGTTCTACAGACTGGACAACAGCAGAAGAAATCCCAACGGAAAAGTCGGAGGCTGCACGTCCACAACAACCAGTCCAGCCAGCATCAAACACAACCGGGCCAAATCAGCCAGACCTGCAGGATCAGAATACGGAGAACCTGACGGCCAAACAGCCTGACATTCGCCATGAATCAACTGCAGTAGAAGACGAAGAGACTCAAACCAATTCGCCTGATCAAACTACTCCAACTGCGGATCTCCACAAGAGCGATTCCGTGAAAGCAGACACACCTCTGGAAACAGTGCGGTCAAAGCAGGAAAACGCTCCTGTAGAATCAGATGAAGCGGATTCCGAGACTTCAGGAGCTCCCTTCTATGCCTCCGGACAGCAGCAACCTCACCAACTGAGGCAAGCTCACCCGCATGCTCTGGTCGCAAACCATCCAGGAATGACTGCAGGAACTGCCAATAACGAACAAGCAACGGAGCAGTCTTCAGTCAGTTCAAGTACTAACAAAGCTGTCAAAACAACAACAGAGGTCCAGCCCAAGGAATCTGCCCAGCAGGCAGTAGCGCCTCTCTACCTTTCGCTGGACTCGAAGTCTCCCATAATCAGCGGTCGGAATCTGGATATCAATCCGAAGCTTGATACAACAAAACCTGAGATGCCGCAAAAACTGGCCAATTACATTTACCAGGCTGCGGAGACAGGAAAGGCCCTGAAAGTTAGGCTCAATCCTCCAGAACTGGGAGCGTTGCAGATTGAAGTCCAGCGGCATCAGGGGCATACAGTAGTTCGTCTCCAGTTTGAGAAGCCTGAAGCCCGAGCCCTGTTTAATGAGAATCTCGGTGTGCTGCAGGAAGCCCTGAACCAGCCGGGACTGAGGATTGATCAATTGCAGGTGATCCTCAACGAAAATCTCACAGAACAGTGGGAACAGGAAGCCTCGAACACTGCCGACCAGGAAGATCAGAACGAACAACAGAAACACGAATCAGAAAACCAGGGACAGTCACAACAGGACGATTCCGGCAAACAACAGAATGAGCCATCCACAAATCCTGTCTTTTCTTCAACAGACATTACACAACTTGACATTGCAGCCTGAGTGAAACACTCCCGTCTGCAGTCCTGATTGAAACAAAATACAACGCATAAGGAAGTCCGCCATGGCTGTTATCGGTTCGGCAACAAATGCCACCACGAAGGGTACGATTGACATCGTGGATCAGCGGAGCGTCGGATTTGGCTCGCTCACAGCTGAAGACTTTCTCAAGATGCTGGTCGTTCAACTGCAGAACCAGGATCCGACCGAACCAACCAGCAATGAAGCCCTGCTGGCACAGCTCTCCGACATGCGAACTCTGCAGTCCAGCATTGATATGGAGGATCTGCTCACATCGAACGCGCAAACCACACTTGCTGCCAATGCCGCCTCACTGATCGGCAAGGCGATTGTCACCACTATCCTCGATCCCAATACAGGGGATAATGTGCGTTTTGAAGGGATTGTTGACCGGGCCATTCTCCGGGATGGCAAATTGTATATAGGTGTCGGGGATAAGGAATTCGCATTCGAAGACATTGAAGAAGTGAAAGACAAAATCACGGTTCCCGAGACGCTTGATGAGGAAACCGCAACTGATGAAACACAAACAACGACAACTTGAGTAGACCTGGGGACTGCAGGGCATAAAACTTGAACGATTCCATTCCAGGAATTGATTCTTGCAATAACGACAGGGATTTTGTTCGGACTGCGGATTTTATCTTCAGTTGCCGATACTACAGAATGGTCAGGGATCATTGCGCACACCTGGTGTGCGTACAGACCATGATATAAGGGAAACCGACGATATTTTCTGGGGAGAAAATATCGGTCACGGATGAGAAACGGGGGAAAATTCCATGGGACTGACATCCGCAATGACAACTTCGTTGAACGGGCTTTCGCTCAACGAACAATCCATCGACGTGATCGGCAACAACATTGCCAACGCTGGCACCAACGGATTTAAAAGTTCATCCGTTCTGTTCCAGACCCAGTTGTCCAGAACGCTTTCGGTCGGTTCCCGTCCGACAACGGATAACGGTGGAACCAACCCCAAGCAGATTGGACTGGGGGCTTCCTCGGCAGCAATTGTGAAAGACTTCACACAGGGATCGATTTCAAATTCCACCAGTTCCTCGGATCTCGCCATTCAGGGTGACGGATTCTTCATCGTGAAGGGATCTGGGGCAGATGTTTATACCAGAGCCGGTAACTTCAATCTGAGCAGTGAAGACACGCTAGTCACTCCGGCCGGTTTCCGCCTGCAGGGTTATGGAGTCGATCAGGATTTCAACCTGGTTAGAACTCAACTCACCGATATTAACATTCCATTGGGAAGCCTCACCATCGCCCAGCAAACCCGAACGGTGACGGTTGATGGAGCCCTGTTTACGGGCGGAGAACTTGCCACAACTGGTTCCATCCTGACAGCTGATGAGGCGCTGGTAGACACAGCCAGTGGTACTGTGGCAGGTGGAGATACCGCCACGGGTGCCACACTGCTGACTTCACTCTACAAGGAAGCTAATGCAACTCCACTTTTCAGTATCAATCAGATCATTACCTTTACACCACAAAAGGGAGGGCAAGGACTGGCTTCTGAACCTCTGACTGTGACCGCGACAACTACGCTGGATGACCTGTTGACTGTTATGCAGGACACGCTTGGGATTCAAAGCGGCGGAACAATTCCTACTCAGGGCGGTAACAATCCTGGAATCACAATCGATGCCAATGGACTGATCCAGATCATTGGAAACCGCGGTACAGTCAACGACATCTCATTAACCTCGGGTGACTTCTCTGTCTTTGATGGAGTGTCCACAAAAAGTGCAAACCTGGGATTTACTCAGACTGCTTTTGCTGATGGAGAAAGTACACTCGTCGAGAAATTCGTTTACGACTCACTTGGACAGGAAGTTGATCTCAAGTTATCAGCTTATCTGGAAAGCCGGGATGCCACTTCATCAACTTTTCGTTACTTCCTGGAGAGTGATGGTGACAGTGACTCCAATGTAGCAGTAAGCAGTGGCACCATTGTCTTTGATGGAAATGGAAAGGTCACAACAGGTGGATTGCAGCAGTTTAATATTGACCGCAACGACACCGCTGCTATCAGCCCGATGCAAATCCGAATTGATTTCAGTGCCCTTTCCGGAATATCAACGAACGATGCAGGAAGCGCATTGGGCATGGAACAGGACGGTTCCAGTCCTGGTTCACTTTCCACATTTGTCATTGACGAATCCGGGGTCATCATCGGGAATTTCGACAACGGAAACAAACGGACATTGGGACAGCTTGCACTGGCTCGGTTTTCCAACCCGCAGGGGCTGCTGGACAACGGAAATACCACATTTCTGGAAGGAGTCAGTTCGGGATCGCCTTTTATCGTGACTCCCGGTAACTTCGGTTCGGGAACGGTCCGTTCGGGTGCGATTGAACTGTCCAATACCGACATCGGACGTAACCTGGTGGATCTGATCGTGGCTTCGACCAACTACCGGGGAAATGCCCGGGTGATCGACTCAGTCCAGCAACTCGTGGATGAACTCCTGATTCTGGGACGATAATCCTGGGGTGAGTAGCGGGTGGACTGCAGTCTGAAACTCCCCGTCCGCCAGATGGAATAGTGAGATGATCAAGCTGACACGACTGAACGGTGAAAAATTTGTCCTGAATGCGGAACTGATCCGCTTTATTGAAAGCCGACCGGATACTTATATCACCTTGACCTCGGATGATCGGGTGATTGTCAAGGAATCGGTCGATGAAGTGATTCAGCGGAGCCTGGATTATTCCCGGTCGCTGAGGCTGATTCCCGGCCTGCGGTAAGAAGGATAATCATTAAGGCTACAGGATGGACAAGGCAACCATCGGAGGACTGGCATCAGGTTTCGGCCTGCTGGCGCTGGCTGTTTTGCTGGCACCAGGTGGTTCGTTTGCAGCATTCTGGGATGCCGCATCCGCTGCCGTGGTCATTGGGGGTGCTATTGCTGCCACCTGCATCGCCTTTCCGTTCGGGGCATTGTTTCTGATTCCGGGTGTGATCAAAAAGGTGTTCAACCCGGGACAAAGTGACTTGAAGCCGGTTATCCGCCAGCTGGTGGAATTTGCAGAAGTCGCCCGCCGCGATGGCATTCTCGCTCTGGAAGGAAAAACGGAAGAGATTACCGATCCCTTCATACTGCTGGGTGTGCAGATGGCCGTAGACGGCACCGATGCGGAACTGATGGAAGCGGTACTCCGCACAGAAATGGAAGCCGTTTCATCCCGACACAAAACCGGAAAATCGCTGATGGACACGATGGGGCGTTATGCGCCTGCCTTCGGAATGATCGGGACCCTGATGGGTCTGATCATCATGCTGGGAAACATGGACGATCCAGCGGCCATTGGTCCTGGTATGGCGGTGGCGTTGATCACGACTCTGTACGGGGCCATGGTTTCCAACATGATGTTTCTCCCTTTTGCCGACAAACTGGCCTATTACAGCAAACGGGAGCTGGAAGTGCGGGAAGTGATTGTCCGCGGAATCCTTTCGATTCAGGATGGAGACAATCCCCGCGTTCTGGAGCAGAAGCTCAATACGTTCCTGCCAGCCAACCAACGAAAAGCAGATGACAAGGAAGCTGCCTGACAACAATCCCAGCCTGATCTGACAACCTTTTGTGGAAAAGGAAGTTTGCCGGAAGGCGAACTGTTGAGCGACGATGGATGATGATGCTCCACCAGGCGTTCCCGAGTGGGTTGTGACCTACGGGGACATGATGTCTCTGCTGCTGACATTCTTCATCATGCTGGTTTCTCTGAGTGAGATGAAGCAGGATGGTCAGATCCGGGCGATGCTGGATGCTCTCACGGAACGCTTCGGCTCCACCCCGGAATCCAACAGCGGGGTTCCCGGGAATTCGCTGCAGGAGAACAGTCCGTACAACTCTTTCCGCTCAAAAGGGATGCGGTCCGAAGAGGGGGTCAAGCATCGCAGCCAGGACGATAAAGGGCACGTCGGCTCCCAGAAAGCCGTCGACCGGATCAATCATGGAGCGGTGGTCACAATCGGTGGCCCTGCCAACTTTGATCCCCATGGAGCAGAACTCACTGAACAGATGCAGCAGAATCTGGATATCCTGGCCAATATTGTCAGGAATAAGCCAAATCTGATCTGTATTCGAGGGCACGCTTCCCCTGAACCCCTTCCACCGGACAGCCCCTTCGGCAGCCCCTTTGATCTCTCATTCGAGCGAGCCAAAAACGTCGCCCGTTATCTGATCGAAGAACAGAAGCTGGATAAAAACCGCATCCTCGTCAGTGCTTCTGGCGATACCGAACCGCGCATGCTGACCCGCGATTCCACCCGCCAACCCCTCAATCATCGGGTTGACGTATTTCTGATTGATGCGTATATAGAGCGCTGAGACTCGATATCTCCCTGAAAATCCCCTGTCCAGGAAAGACAGGAGATCCAGGAAAGCTGGAATAATGCGTGCCCGTTCGCGCTGATTTTCCTGCTGATCGAGCTTACACAGGGTCATATTTGCATCTTCTCGTCATCAACACGGAGGTTGAAATGGCGACGGAAACCGCTGAAGATAAAAAGGCAGACGCAGCTCCAGCAGCCGAAGCGAACCCGGATGCGGGAAGCTCAAAAGGTTCCGGTTTCTGGATCAAATTCATTGCCATTGCTGGCTTATTGCTGGTCGTGATGATCGCCCAGTTTCTGATGCTGTATTTCCTGTTCGGGAAATCAGATCCGAGCGAAATCGATCCGAATGAGATCACGATCACCGACACCGAAACACTGGACGATACCCAGACCACGGAGATTGACATTTCTCCGATGTTCAACTGCACGAACAGTCTTTCGCATTCCGGCCAGGCTATTCACATTTCGTTCAACCTGCATGTCGAAGTGCCTTCCCATCTGGAAGAGCAGTTCAATGAAGCGAAGAAAAACCATAAAAACAAAATCCGCCAGGCGGTCATCACAATTGTCCGCAGCTCGGCAATCGAGGAACTGAATGACCCCAATCTGAGTATGGTCAAGCGTCAAATCCGCGAAGAGATCAACAAAATTCTGGGGCAGAGTTATGTCACGACTGTGATCGTGACCGACTTCCGCAAAATGGAGCAATAACTCACGGCCCAACTGTTGGCCGACCACAGGAACTGTCCATACGGACAAAAATGGATGTGAATTCACCGTATCTTCCTTAAACCAACCAGGAGAACGCCGTGGCTGGCAGTGATGATGATCTGCTTGATCCCAGTGAGATCGAGGCTCTGCTGGCAGGGGCAGGTGCCGGTGCACCATCACCACCCGCTTCCGCGAAGAAGAGCCAGGATGATCTCCTGGATCCAGATGATATCGAAGCACTTCTGGGTGGCGGTGGAGGCGGACAGAAAAGCAGTCCATCTCCCAAGCCGGCGCCTTCGGTCTCTTCAACGGAGAACCTGCTGAATGAAGCAGAAGCCAACCTGGCCGCTGCCATCGCCAATAATTTTGGTCAGCAATCGGGTCCCAAGAAAGATACTTCCGGGGCAACACCATTTGCGTTGAATGATCTTAAGCAGGTTCTGGGGGGAACCGAACGCAGTGAATTGAGTCTGCTGCAGGATGTCGAACTGGATCTCAGAATTGAACTGGGCCGAACCCGACTTGAGATTGAGGAAGTGGTTTCATTGAGATCGGGAAGTGTTGTTCCTCTCGACAAACTCGCTGGTGATCCGGTGGATATTCTGGTTAATGGAAAGCTGATCGCCCGAGGGGAAGTCCTCGTGCTCAACGATAACTTTTGTGTGCGTGTCGCGGAAATTGTTTCGCTTCACAAATAGTTCGCTGGCACACAGCGATCACTCTGACTCGGCCAGAGCCGGGTCGAGCGGGATGGTTTCAGCCTGGGGAAGCTGAAACTGCAGAACGGGGGACAGGGAATGCATGACATTTGCAGTCAACAGAGGTTGATATGGCAATGGATTCTGTCTTTAGGCGGAATGCTGTTGGCCCTCTCACCTTGCATGGCAGAGGAACCCATTTTGCCTCCCAGGCAGGCGCTCTGGGATCAGCCACAGTCTTCCGGTCAACAGATGACTCCTCAATCCATGCCACCTTCAGCACTCAGCCAAGTCAATCCAACGGAGAAATCTCGTGGTATTTCTTACCCAGAGACAGAGCCCGGAACTGATTCTGCCGGCAAAGGTCTGCCGCTGAAAAAACCAACCGGGCGGTTTGCCAGACTGGGCATGGAAGGAGAAGCGGGGCAGGAAACACGTTCGCCCACCAGTTCCACAACAGTTTACGTGACACTGCTTGGCGTGATTGCCCTGATTGCCATCACGGCGACATTTGTCCGACGCAGCTTTCCCTATGCCACGCAGTCATTGAATCCACAGGTTCTGGACATTCTCGGCAGGAAATCCCTGGATCAGCGAAACAGTATTGTCCTGGTCAGAGTGGGTGAACGGGTCCTTGTCCTTGGTTCGAGCCTGGAGGGAATGCGGACTCTCGCAGAAATTGTAGAGCCACTTGAGCGGGATCATCTCATTTCCCTCTGCCGCACCCAGGAAGAATCCCCGGATCTGGCAGGTACATTCCGCATGCTGCTCTCTCGCAAGGGACGCAGCGAAGACCGGGTTGACCTGGATCGTCAACATCGGACGCGAGCCCAACAACAGCGGGCCACACACTCTCTGGAACCATCTGCCTTTTCACAGGATGATCTCGAAGAACTGGAACGGACTCTGGCCGCAGTCAGGGGGCCTCGGGAATGAGCAGACTCCTTCCGGTCCAGCTCCTGCTGATTGTACTCATGCAGTTCTGTGTTCAGCCAACACAGAGTCTCTTTGCACAGGCGCCAGCCAATCTGCAAATCCCGGCAGGGGCAGTACAGACACCTGCTTCACCGGAAACGGAATCGGTTTTCCCGGCCGGATTTGATCCGGACCGCATGGTTTCCCCGCAGGGGCTGACTCCCACCCTGAAACTGATGATTTTATTGACATTAATCAGCCTGGCTCCATCCATTCTGATTATGACTACCTGCTTCGTGCGGATTGTGATTGTTCTAGGATTACTGCGGCAGGCACTGGGAACCCAGCAGCTCCCCCCCAACCAGGTTCTGCTGTCACTGTCCATGTTTCTGACCATCATGGTGATGTGGCCGGTCTGGAAACAGGCCTATGAAAACGGAATCCGCCCCTACTCTGAATCGGTTTATGAAACAACGGCCGATCAGAATGAAGGGCTGGAAGAGGCAATGAACCGGACCCTGGTCCCGATTCGCCGCTTCATGAGTGACCAGATTTTTCGGACCAAAAATGAAAATGCCGTCTGGATGTTTATCGAATATCAGCGTCCTCCGGCCGGGACTCCTGAGGCTTCCAGCTGGGTCGCACCCGAAAACTTTGACGAAGTTCACACCACGGTCCTTATTCCGGCATTCATGCTCAGTGAATTGAAGACCGCGTTTATCATCGGGTTTCAGATTTACCTGCCGTTCATCATCATCGACATGGTGGTGGCCTCAATCCTGATCAGCATGGGCATGATGATGCTGCCACCAGTCCTGATTTCTCTGCCTTTTAAACTCCTGCTGTTTGTGCTGGTCGATGGCTGGTATCTGACTGTCGACATGCTGCTGCAGAGTGTGCAGCCATACGAAGGCATCCCGGGTCCGGTTTCCTAATGATGTTTCAATTGAAATCAGGATCGTACGCGCTCTGGAGCAGATGGATATGAATGCAGATCTGGCAGTTGAAATCACAACACACGCAGTGCTGATCGCTCTGACGGTTGGTGCACCTGTGATGCTGGTGGCAATGGCCGTTGGTCTGATCATCAGCCTGTTTCAGGCCGTTACCCAGCTGCAGGATCAGACCCTCAGCTTTGTCCCCAAAATCATTGCCATGGTTGGAACGGTCCTGATTCTGTTGCCTTGGATCTTTGGGATGGTAATCGATTACACGATCGAATTGTGGCAATCCATCCCTTATAACCTTTGACGAATTGCTGGCAGCGTCGGGCCGGAAGGCCCCGGATTCATGTTTGAAGCGATTAATGCAATCTCTGGCAACTACCTGTCCCAGTGGGCCAACCATCTGGTCGTGGAAAGTGCGCTGGCCTATTTTGTCACGTTTGTACTTGTCCTGCTGCGGATCAGCGGACTGATGCTCATCGGGCCATTCTTTGCACACTCCTCCATTCCCCAGCAGGTCAAGATTCTGTTTGCGTTTTCGCTGGCGCTGATTGTCACCCCTGCTCTACAGAACATTCGGGAACGGGGGTTTGAGAAACTCGATATCAATCGGGATGGAGTCCTGACAGCCACCGAAATTCCACGGCCTCTGCGAGAATCCACCACCATCGATCAGGCTTTCGTCCAGAATCCCGATCAGGTGCTGACCCGTTCCGAATTTCTCAAGAGCCAGGGGATTCCTTCCACCCTGTTTGATCTGGCCTGGATGGCTTCGCTCGAACTGGCAATCGGCATGATGCTGGGGCTGGGTGTGCTCATCATACTGACCTGCCTGCAGATGGCTGGAGAATCTTTTGATCAGCAGGCGGGAACTGCCTTGAGTGAAATCTTCAACCCTGCCCTGGGGATCAGCGTCTCTCCAACGGGACAACTCTTATTTCTGCTGGGGACAACTGCCCTGTTAACAATGCCCCCATTCGATGGGCACCTTATGATGCTGATGAGTGTCCTGGATACTTTTGAAGTCATTCCGCTGGGGATGACCTGGACTGATGTGGCATCCCTGGACGTGCTGCGAAATCTGATGACGCGGTCATTGGCACTGTCGGTCCAAATCGCCGCTCCACTTCTTTCAGCCATGGCATTGCTTTCGGTGATTATGGGATTCCTGGGTTACACGGTACCACAAATCAACATCCTTGTTCTCGGCTTTCCCATTCGCGCAATTTTGAGTACAGGGATCCTGCTGGTCACCTTGAGTGGAGCAGCGGATGTGATAGTCGATGAGTTCTCCATTGTTCTGGACCAGCTGGTCTATTCTTTTGTTGCTCCGGGTTAATCTCCAGGACTGATCCTTTTCCCTTAACAACCCGGTGTTTTCTCGATGGCTGGTGACGACGATAACGAAAAGACAGAAGACCCGACCGAGAAACGTCGGCACGAAACGCGACAGAAAGGAAATGTCGCCAAGTCTGTCGATATGAACGCCGCTGTCTCGATGCTGGTTGCATCGGGAGCACTGCTGTTTTTTGGACCGGGAATTGCCAAGGGATTCGCACTCCTGCTGCAGCATTATCTTTCTGGCCCGGCCCTGCTGGAGCTGGATGCCAACGGCGTGACGATGGATTTGCGTGATACCCTGCAACATGTGGCCGGTTTTGCCTTGCCTTTCATTCTGGTCATGTTTCTGGCAGCACTGCTGTCGAATCTGGCTCAAATCGGTTTTCTTTTCACAACCGAACCATTATCCCTGAAATGGAATCGCCTGAATCCAATCACCGGATTCAAACGGATCTTTGCCATCTCAAGCCTGGTAAAGCTGGGGACGAGCGTGGGCAAGATTGTGGTGATGGCCATGGTCGGGAGCTGGTTCATTTACGGAAACCTGCCCAAGCTGATCATGCTTTCCGATGCAGCAAGCGATGTCATTCTGGGTGCGATGGGCTGGACGATCCTCCAGCTGGCATTCCAGCTGGCCCTGGCCATGCTGGCAATTGCGATCATCGATTACAGCTACCAGAAATGGAAGCATGAGCAGGATCTTAAAATGAGCAAGCAGGAGATCCGCGATGAAATGAAAAACATGGACGGAGATCCCCACATCCGTCAAAAACGCAAGGAAGCTCATCGCAAACTGGCAACGGCTCGGGAAGTCAATTCCGTCAAAGATGCCGATGTGGTGATCACGAACCCAACCCACATTTCGGTCGCATTGAAATATGATCCTGAGGTCAACATCGCGCCTTATGTCGTGGCCAAAGGGATGGGGGAAATCGCTTTGAAAATCCGGACCATTGCCCGGGAAAACGGCGTTCCAATCATCGAGCGTAAACCACTCGCCCGCCAGTTGTACCGGGAGGTGAAAGTCGGCCAGGCCATTCCAGTGGAGCTGTACGAAGTGTTTGTGGAAATCATGGCTTATGTCTATCGCCTGACGGGACGCAACCTGCCCGGCTGATCTGATGTTGCCCCTGATCGGCAATTCCGTGCAAAGCCCCCCTCCCCATACGACTTTGCCTCACACCCTCGCAGCAGATGCACTACAATTTCGCTCTCATGAACATGTTCCTCAGTCAATGAATCTAGCTATGTCACACGATTACCTTTCCGAAAGCCTTGTTCACGATCCGATTCACGGATACATCTCGTTCACATCCCGGTATGGGATGCA
>JAGQQT010000021.1:15850-17205 GCA_020426065.1 Planctomycetaceae bacterium
CCGAGCAGGAAATTATTGACAATCCCTGGGTGCAGCGGATGCGTCAGATTCACCAGCTGCAAACCGCCTGGTGGGTTTTCCCTTCTGCTGAACATATGCGGTTTCAGCACATCCTGGGAGCGATGCATCTGGCTTCCCGCTGCGTTGATGCCTGGTACGACTCGCTGGTGGAGAGTTGCGGGTCGGTCCCCAGTAAGCCTTACGTGGAAAGTGTCTGCCGGCTGGCCGCGCTGCTGCACGATGTCGGTCATGGACCGTTCGGACACTTTTTCGATGACCATTATCTGGACCAGTATCGCCTGACGCACGAAGACATTGGAGCGTATCTGATTGAACATGAACTGGGAGATCTGATTCGTGGAGTACGACGCAATCCGCATGGAAACTTCAAGCCGCTCGAAGTGCTGGACCCCCGGCAGATTGGCTGGCTGATTCGCCGGCCACGCGGCAATGACGATCACGATGGTCATCCGCTCTGGCTGCGACGGCTGCGTTCGTTATTCAGCGGCATTTACACAGTCGACAACATGGACTTTGTCCTGCGGGATGCGTACATGTCGGGCTATAACACGAAGGCCTTTGATCTTTCGCGTCTGCTGCACTACAGCTTCTTTACAAGCCAGGGACTGACGATTCACTCTCGAGGACTTCCCACGCTGATCAACTTCATTGAAACCCGAGCCAACCTGTTCCGGACAATCTACTTTCACCGGACGGTGCGGGCACTCGATATCGCATTGGAAGATCTGTTCCCGCAGACGATGAAGCATCTGTTTCCAGGGAATCCGCTCGAACATCTGGATGAATATCTTCATCTGACCGAACTCTCCTTCCTGGTGGATATTGCCCGCTGGTCAAAAAGTTCCAATCCTGAGATTCAGGAACTGGGACGTCAGTGGGATGCGATTCTGCGGAGAGATGTTTCCTGGAAAATGGCCTGCGAGCGGACTATGAATTTCCATACCGCTGGAGCGGCCCGCATGACCATCTTCTCTGAGCCAGAACTTCTGTTGAAACGGGTTCAGGAGCGATTGCCGAAAGAATCACGCGATATCACGCTCCGGTATGATGTTGCACAACATTACCATCGCCCCAGTGCCCGGCTCCCCGCGAGCGGCCAGAACTTTCTACTCGACCCCGGTGTGGGGACTCCCACCGAACTCAGTGACGATGACCTGTTCCGGCAGCTGCCGATTTCCTTTCTCGTATTCCGGATTTACACCCAGGAACACGGCCAGGAAGCAGCCATCAACGCTTCTTTGAATTCCGTTCTGGGAGATGCCACAGACGCCAAAACGAATATGTGATGCTACTCGCTGTTCTACTGCTTCAACTTCAGAGTAAAAGTCTGCCAA
>JAGQQT010000220.1 GCA_020426065.1 Planctomycetaceae bacterium
CGTCCAAGGGGGGATCAATTCGTGGCTTTCACCACGTGGAGGGAAGGACCGTCCGTCGACGGACCAGAACTAAGGGGGGAGTTTTCGGACAGAGTGGTCCGAGCACGCCAGCCATTCGTAAGAACAACTGGTTTGGCTGAGGAAGCCGGGGAATGGTTCGTCTGCACAACTTCCTGTTGTGCCTGTGGGTTCATCGGGTTGGATTTGGAGGGCTCAACTTTTCCTGAGCCGAAGGGACTGAATCCACCCGCTTCATTTTTCTTAGCTGGTTCCGGTTCAAACTTGGAATCCTTTTCGGCCGTCCGCTTCGGCACTGCAGTTGGTGCTTCTGCTTTTCTGACTGAAATCGGATCTGGAGTTGGAGCCTCTGCTGTCATCGAACCGTTCCCAGTATTTTCGAAGGGAATGAATCCGAAAGCAGTCTGTGTTCCAATTGGTACTGTGCGATAGCTTGTAATTGGCAGAGATGCCACAACCTGTTCGTCTTCCCAGCGAATCTTGCGAACAGCGACCTGGCGGGTCGTTGTTACAGGAACAACCCGTGCCACCTGATAGCTGACCTGCTGGGTTCCCCGGATTGCGACCTGCCGCGTGATGGGAACCTGCTGAGCCACAACGTTGGGAACATACTGGCGTTGAGTGACAACGCTTGGTGTGATGGCGTTGCGGAAGGATTGCCGGGTGCGGTTGAACATCCCGAACAGTCCCGGGCTGTTATCGTACGCACAAGGAGAAACCTTCTGCACACACTGCTGATAGCTCACCCAGCGTCCCATATCACGCTGCACCGTCTGACATTCGGTGACATTCTGATAAGAGACCGTAGGAACATCAGCAGTCTTGGTTTCGTAAACGGTTTTGTATTCGGTGAACTGACGGTCTTCGTAAGCGGTTTCCACAACCGGCTTGCGAACGGTTTGAGTCACCTGCTGATATTCGGTGACTGGAACCTGTCGATACACAACCTGCTGCTGGGCACAGACATTACAGGGATTGTATGCAACCTGGGGAGCCGCATAGGCAACCTGCTGTGGCTGACCACATCCGCAGTCGTCTCGACCGAAAAGTCGGCCATTAAATAATTGGGCTTGTGTGGGGCTGACCATCGACAGCAGAACAGCAGTCGACAGCGCAGTCGTCCAGGGACGGAATCGTAAAAACGACATGGGCACGGTCCTGGTTAGTGAAGTGAATTGGTCGGGTCGGAATAACAACACGCTTGTGAGTTCAGGGTCAGTGTCATCACAAACGTTTTTGACAAGGCTCGGCCGGTGATGGCCAACTTTGTCGTGTGGTCCTGGGCAGACCGTTTGATTTGAAAGACTGGTCGCGTCCATGCGACCGGCCTGTTCAAACCTGTCCTCCGTCGGGTCGACGAATTGAAGTGGACAAGAATGGAACCCGATGACCACAACCATCCTGGTTGCGATATCCGTCATCAAGGTGAGCGGGTTGTAACCCAACATTGAAAAGACGGTCAAGACGTTCGTTCGAGCGACATTTTGCTTGAAAGAATTACATGCCGACCGGGTCTGACAGAGAAAAGCCCCCTGTTTTTCAGGCATTTTATAAAGAGCACATCTGCCCCGATGGACAGGAAGATTTTGCAAAGGGAGTCCGGAATCGCGAGAACCACTTCGGGTTTCTCAGCGATTTTCTGCAGACATTTTTCTAAAAAGGAATGTCCTGCAGAGAGAGTCCTCCCTGATGCAGCGATTCCGAGAGAGCCATTCTTTTCACGATGCCCAGAAATTGATCGCCTTCATAAATGGCTGCCAGGTCTTCATCTCGCTGCTGCAGGACCAGGAGGGTTTCCAGCCGGGAAGTCTTACTGCTGACTCGGGGCATCGTTCGCGCGATTTCGTTGACCGGACCGTTCCACAGCAATAAATCGGCCACGCGGAAATAGATCGGTCTGGCTCCCTGCTCAGTCTGCTCCATCAAAGGGACTTCGACCAGGCCGTACTTCTTGGCATGGGACAGCAGCGCAGCCAGTGAAACTTCACTCTCAAAGCTGAAGGCAACTTCTTCGGGAATGATCAGGGAGTCAATTGTTTTATTCGCATTGGCAAAGACCCCCTGAATCAGGTTGTGCTGCACAGGAGTGACCACACCTTCCTCACGCCCCTGACCAATCACGGTAGCGAGTGGTCTGCGACCGAGAATCTGCAGCATGGGACGAGCCCCATTTCCGCCCCCCACTTTCTGGAACAGTCGAGTCACCACAATCAGTGGCCAGCTGAGCGGCAGCAGAAGCAAATGCACAACATGAAAGATACGGAAGTATCGCTTCAACAGCATCAGGGGGGCGCGATAATGCAAGGTTTTGGGGAGCAACTCACCGAAGATGAATATCAATGGTGAGAAAGCAATCGTCACCGCGACTTCCATCGTCTCGGAGAGAGTGCCAAAAGCCAGAATTGCTCCCAGTCCGATCGCATAGGTGGTGACATAATTGGCCAGGTTGTTGCCGATCAGAATGGTTGCCACAAATCGGGAGGGATCGACAGCGTATGCCAGCATTTTTTGAGAAAGAGTATCCCCGGTCTGGGCATCAATGTTCAAACGGAGTTTACTGACCCGATAGAACGCGGTCTCAATACCACTGAAGAATGCCGACAGCCGCAGTCCGACCAGAAACAGAAACAGGATCAGCAGCCAGGAAATCATCGGTTGCCCTCCCCTTCAGCTGATCCATTGGGTTCAGCTGGTTCCAGGAGCACGCGAACCCGTTTCAACCCGATCACATCGATCACGCGAAACTTCCAGCCCTGCCAGATCACCTCATCAGAAACCGCAGGAAATCTGCGCAACGTATCGTGCAGTAAACCGGCAACCGTAACACTCGATTCTTCACCGACATCGGATTCGATGTGCAATTCCTTCGCCAGGTATCGGAGCGTTGTCATGCCATCCACGTGATAGGTTTGCGGGCCGATCTGCAATATCGAATCCCGCTTGAGAATCCGGTGGGCCCGGCTCGAGGCGGTAGAAAAAATCGTGTCGAACAGATCCCGTTGCGTCACGATTCCCATGGTCTGGCCATACTCATCAACCACGACGGCAGCATGACACAACTTGAGCCGCATCAGGTTTAAGGCCCGGGCCACATGGGCACACCAGGGAAGATACACCACATTTTCCCGGAAAGATTCGATCCCTTTTTTAGGATGGTAAATTGTACCCAGCAGCCAGTAGATCCCCTCCACCTGGTCACTTCCCGTGGGGGCAATGGCAGCAAATCCTCCGGCAGGCAGATAGGGCCCCAGATCCTTCAACTCGCAGTTTTCACCAACGACCGTGTATGTCCCTCGAGGACGCATCACCTCTTCCACGGTGATTTCCGTCAGGTCGAGAATGTGATGCAGCACGTTTCGTTCGTGAGCAATCATCTCGCTCGACTGTGATGACAGGTCGATCGCCTTTTCCAGATCATCCGCATCGATCACGGTCTCTTCCGGTAGTTTTGGCCAGAAGCCACGCTGCAAGCCCCGTGTAATGACCGACATGATGGGGAGAAACCGATCCAGCAGTCTGAGTGAAAAAGCCAGTGGTGTGCTGACCGTGCGGGCAATCTGCTGTGGAAAAACAACCGAAATACTTTTGGGCAGCACCTCTCCAAACAGGATGATGCTGACCACACCCAGAACACTGATCAGCCAGCCCACGCTTTCATAACCGTTGACGATCATGCGGCGGGCAACCACCACGCTGACTGCGAAGTAAGAAAGATTGATGACCAGATTCCAGAACAGAATTGCCGTCAGCAGGCGGGAGGGATCGGAAAGCAGCCCCACCACTCGGCGTTCTGAAGGTCGACCATTCCGGAAGGATTGCAGATCATCACGGGTGAGAGAAAAGACCGCGGTCTCACTTCCGGAAAAAAAAGCGGATGCAATTGTGAGTCCCACCATCACACTGGCTCCAGGCAGCCACAACGGCAGAGATCGCAATATTTCTTCTGTCATGTTTAGACGAGTTCTGAGGCGGATTCACAGGCCTGAAACGGACTGCACTTAAGTCTTTTCAATGCTCGATCGCCCCAACGCCAGATCGAATTCGCTGATGGCCGGAATCATCATTGCAACTGCGGTGAATCCGTAAGCGGCCGTTACGGCCATAAACACACTCAAAGATTCCCCCAGCAGAAATGCGGTGATCGCATAAAACGTGCCAAAAGGGAGCACTCCGGCTGCCAGTGTCAGTGCGGGTGAAGGATTTTTGTGCGTAAGTGAAGCCCACAAACCAATACTTCCTCCGACGATGAAAATCAGGAAGCTCGGTAATTGCAGAGCGAACGAAGACCGGGCTTCCACAATCAGAATCATACAGACGAAGATACCAATGAACAGAAAGAATACCGTTCCCATGCTGTTCACTATCGCAGTGCGGGAGTTATCAAAACTGATCGCCGCATGAATTCCCAGCATGGATGCAAATGCGGACAGCAGCAGATAACCCACGCTCACATAGAAAACCTGGGCGGGCTCAATCATTCCCCGGGTAGACATGATTCCCAGGTAAATGAGCGGAATCAGGATCGCCTCTTTGGCGTTGTACCAGACTCCCATCAGCTTTCCCCAGACGAACTCTTTGGCGGAGATTTCCGTTACGAGCAGCACTTCCAGAGTCTGACCATCACGCTCACTCGTAATCGAAGTCACGGCCTGGGCATTGATCAGAAGCAGTGACAATAAAGACAGCAACACCAGCCCCACTCCGGGCCAAGAGATCATCCCCAGGGCCAGAGCTGAAGAGGAACCGGACAGCATCACATACCCGAGAAATCCGGAGAACAGCAGGTAAGCCAGCTTGATCAGGAATACTTTTCGACCGTAGGCCTTGGTCATGATTTCGCGCCAGGCAATTGGCCGATTCCAGACGGTTCTGGCCTGTCTGGTCCGCCCACCTGATTCATCTTCTTTCACGGCAATAAAAACCGTTTTGGAAGGATTCCAGCGACGCAGATTGACAATCGTCAGCACATTCAGAATGACCGCCAGTCCCACCAGCGTGCAGAAGGGCTGCCATTGATTCAACTCCCCAATTCGAGAGAGCTGGCTGGTTGCAAACGGACTGACCACCTGCAGCAACGCCCGATAAGGGTCCAGAGCTCCAATCCAGTGTCCCGCCGTGGAATCCGCGCCAACAAGGAATGTCACCAGCTCCACAACTCCGAGAAAGGCGACAAAACCGAGCAGGCCCATGGACAATGTCTGGAATGTCTTTTCACGCCAGAAGGCAACCAGTACTCCCCAGGATCCAGCGGCATAGGTGGATGCAGCGGTAATCGCTACCGCCCAGCCAATCTGAGAAAGACTGACTCCCCCCAGAATTCGCACAAACACAAACAGTGGTAACGAACATAACAGGAGCGTAAAGACCATCAGCAGGCTGGCCAGCAGTTTGCCCAGCACCAGTTCGCGATCCTTCAGATCGGTCATCAGAAGCAGCAGCATCGTTCGACGATCTTTTTCCGAGGCAACATTTCCTGCTGAAAACAGCAGCCCGGCGAAAATCATCAGCGTCAGTTGCACAAACGAAAAAATCTGGAAGACATACGCTCCAAACCGGGCGGTTGACCCCAGACTCCGATATTGCTGCCAGCCGAATGTCGCCTGAGAGGCTGTGTAAAACAGCACAAAAAACGCGAACAGATAACCGGTTCGGATCAGATAGGTTTTTAATTGACGCGGTGAAGTCAGTGCTTCGCGAGAAAAAATCGGTCCGGCTAACAAAGCCCGCTCCCTAATTCCAGATCCGTTGCGGGAAAGTCCCCCACAATCAGGTCTTACTTCACGTAGAAAGATTGAGAATGAAGTCATTAGGATACCGAATTGAGACCATTTCCAAAAATGTCCCTCAGGTATTCCCGGTAAAAAAATCATTTCCCCGGCTGGTTCCGACTTTCACCAGTTTGAATTCACATTCCAGTTCAAATAATCTGTTAATCTGAATCTGGAAGAATCTGTACTGAGAGCTGAAATTCCAGAAATCCCCCTGAATCACAACCCGTCCAGCCGGAAATCTGATTGATGAACGTTGCCCTGTTTGTCCCCTGTTATATTGATCAGCTCTTTCCTGATGTCGCCTGGGCGAGCCTGGAACTGCTGGAAAAACTGGGCTGCCAGGTCAGCGTGATGGAATCACCGGTTTGCTGCGGGCAGCCGATGGCCAACACCGGCTGCTGGGACGATGCCCGCCCGCTGGCAGAGTCCTACATCGAGAGTGCCCAGGATTATGAATATGTGGTCTGCCCTTCCGGCAGCTGCACATCCATGATTGTCAATCATTATCACGACCTGGTCGGTTCCTCTTCGGAGTATGAAGCCGTCCAGCAGAAAACTTACGAACTCTCTGCCTTTCTGGTCGATGTTCTGCAGGTCCACTCACTGGATGTTTCCTTCCCTTATCGGGTGGGACTGCATCAGAGCTGTCATGGCTTGAGAGAACTGCGACTCGGCTCATCCAGCGAAGTCATGGGACAGGAGTTCAGCAAAGCCCGCCAGTTGCTGGAACTGGTGGAAGGTCTGACGCTGGTGGACCTCAAGCGGAAAGATGAGTGTTGTGGATTTGGCGGAACCTTTGCGGTCAGCGAAGAAGCGGTTTCCTGCATGATGGGCAACGACCGCATTAACGATCACCTTCAGGCGGGAGCAGAGGTATTAACCGCCGGAGACATGTCCTGCCTGATGCACATGGATGGCCTGATCCGTCGTCAAAACAAACCGCTGAAAGTGATGCATCTGGCTCAGATTCTGGCAGGCCGCAAACCCGGGTGAGTTGGTCTGACAAGGGATGAGGGAGAAACTCGATGACTCTTCACGACCCCATTGAGACGATTCCTCATCATCCCGACACGGCCTTCCTGGCGTTCGGA
>JAGQQT010000221.1 GCA_020426065.1 Planctomycetaceae bacterium
TTCAGCGAGGGCGTTCATGGCCTGGATACGATCACTCAGAGCATAGCCACTGGCAATGTTGGCCCGAACCGCGACCATTCTCTGGCGATTCAGCCGGTCAATCCGAGAGGCCGCTTCACTGAATTCAAAATTGACCACATTGTCGATGCGGGTGAGCGGCGGAAGTCCTGGCGGTTCATCATTCGTGGTTGTCCCTTTCGCAGCGGCAGGGCTGGTACGAATGAAAAGTTGAGAGATCGATTGAATATCGTCTCGATCGATTCCCACCAGGCGCAGTTCGACATCATAGGCATCATCCATGTTGGCATCCCGATATCTCGATACGCGGTCGTCTCCTCCTACTGCAACTCTCAAGGTGTCTGCGATTTCCTGAACGTCAATGCCCATCGTCGCTGCCCGTTCACGGTCAATGGTAACCAGCAACTCAGGGTTATCGATCTGCAGTGTGGAATAGACATCCACGATCCCAGGTATCTCCTTGGCTTTTTCTCGAAGTTCATCACTGAATTTCAGCAGTTTGTCCATGTCAGGGCCTGTGATGGACAAGTCAATGTCCACTGGGGCGCCTTGTCGCAAGGATGTCAGGTTCCTTACGGAAATACGCACATCCGGGATGCGGTTCAACTGTTTGCGGACTTCCGACATTTTCTCCCGCTGCGTGAAGTTGCCCTGGAAAGCAGTTGTTGGATCACCACGCAGCAATCCTGCAAACAGACGTCCGAATGAAAAAGTGCGTTGCTCGCTGTCGATCAGCCTGACAAAAAAGGATGCCCGATTCACCTCGGCAAAACCACCTGAGCCAGCACTGACCAGAACCGTTTCAATGCCTTCGATCTTCAATAATGCTTCTTCCGCTTTGCGGACCACTTCATTGGTGGACTGCAGGGTGGCTCCCTGCCTGGCCTCGAGGCGGACTTCGAATTCGGATTCATCCACATTCAACGGGATATAGTCCTGCTTGACCAGCTTGTACAAAGGGATGTTGCTGTAGATGACGGCCACCGAGACCAGCAACACCAGCCAGCGAAAACGCAAGGACACTTTCAGCAGTGCCAGGTACATCCACTCCAGCCAGCGATAGAAACCGGATCGGGAAGCGGGGGCATCCGGATTGGCCATGCCCGGCTTCAGTAGTTTACTGCACATCATGGGAGTCAGTGAAAAGCTGACGAGCATGGAAACCATGATTGCCACGGTTGCCGTCAATCCGAACTGATACAGCAAACGCCCTGTGACACTGGACAGAAAAGAAACCGGGAGGAAAACAATCACGAGTGAAATCGTCGTGGCAAGCACGGCCAAACCGATTTCCTGAGTCCCGAGAATTGCTGCTTCTGTGGCGTTCATCCCCTTTTCTTCAATGCAGTGAAAGATGTTCTCCAGAACAACAATTGCATCATCAATCACCACGCCCACCATCAGCACAAGTGCCAGCATCGTGACATTGTTCAGCGTGAAACCAAACAGTTTCATGAAGGCAAATGAAGCAATAATGGAAGCCGGAATCGCAACGGATGCGATGACAGTTGACCGCCAGGATCTCATGAAGACCAGCACTGTCAGGCAGGCCAGAATACTTCCGGAAATCAGATGATGTTCGATTTCTTTCAAGGCCGTTCGGATGTAGCGGGACTGATCCTGGATGATCGTCACTTCGACATTCTCAGGCAGCAGCTCCCGACAGCGGGGCAGTAACTTTTTCAGACCATCGATCACGGCAACGGTGTTCTCTCCCGATTGTCGCTGAACCTGCAGCACAACTGCCGGAGACTGATTCAAACGGGCCAGTGTGCGTACCTCTTTGGTTCCATCCGTTACTGATCCCAGATCGCTTAAACGCACAGGCATGCCATTGACTGTTTCCACGACGAGGCTGTCAAAGTCGGCGGAATCATAAACCCGGCCCAGCGTCCGGATGGCGCGTTCCCGGTATCCCTGGTCAAAACGGCCTCCAGGAACTTCCGTGTTCTGTCGGACCAGTGCATCTCGTACCTGCAGAATGGACAGGTTATAGGCAGCCAGACGATCGGCATCGACATTCACCTGGATAGCCCGGTCCGCAGCACCGGCAATTTGTACCTCACCCACTCCCGAGGCGGATTCGATCACATTCTTCACGTAACGATCGGCAAACATGTAGAGTTCGCGGGCGGTACGCGGTCCGGAAACGGCCAGTGTCATGATCGGTGAAGATTCCAGATCCTGCTTCTGCACGACCGGAGGATCTATATTGGGAGGTAACAGATTCATCACACTGGAAACGGCATCCCGCACGTCCTGGGTGGCCGCATCAATGTGGCGATCCAGGCTGAAGGTGACGATGACGAATGAACGGCCATCCCGAGAGATGGAACGCAGTTCTTCAATTCCTGCAACTGTGGCGACAGCATCCTCAAGAACGGAACTGACCTCCGATTCCACTTCTTGAGCGGCGGCTCCCGGATAGTTGGTCCGGATGTAAATGGAAGGCATATCCATATTGGGAAATCGATCGACTCCCAGTTGAGGAAATGCCACCACACCAGCGACAACAAATGCCAGCACCAGCATCAATGCAAATACCGGTCGCTGAACACAGATTTTGGCTAGCCAGTACACTCTCGATCCTTCTAAGGCTGAGTTTCAGCGGTTGTGGTTGGAGGTGTCTCAGACTTATCTGGTGGAGGGCCTTCAATCAGTTTGCCAGGCTGGCCACTCAAACCTTGCAGAAGAATGCGGTCGCCCGGAGATAACCCTTCCTGCACGCGAATCAGATCTTCACGCTGCTCTCCCAGCACGATTACTTTTTCACTTACTACGTTGCCTTGAACGAGCCAGACTTTTTCATTCCCGGCAAAGCGGAGAACAGCCGAAGCCGGAATGGTAACTGCTTTCGCATCGGGCTCGATGACAACATTGGCCTCGGCAAACAGTCCAGCCCGGAGTTTGCGATCCTGATTGTTGATGATCGCTTCAAAAGTTAATGACCGACTTGCCTGATCCAGCAGGGGGCTGATGCGGGTGATCTGTGTCGTGTAGGGGTGATCGAGTGAATCGATTTCCAGTTGAACGGTTTGACCAGCAGCAAGGGATTGCGATAACCGTTCTGGAACATTTCCTCGATAACGCAGCTTGTCGACACGAATGACTTTAATCATCGGGTCGCCAACTTTGACATAGGAGCCTGGTGCGACCATCTTTTCCAGCACTACGGCATCAAAAGGTGCTTTCAAAATGGTATTCTGCAGGTTTTCCCGAGCCAGATCGAGCATGGTCTGCTGGACCAGTATGCTGGCGATCTTCTCCTTGACATTGTTGATGGCGGCGTCGTATCGAGCGGCGGCCACTTTTTCGGCTGAGGCGATCTGTTCATACTCCGCCAGGACGATGGCATTATTGGCGAGTAGATCATCGGCTCGTTTTCGATTCGCAATCGCTTCATCCCATAGAGATCGTTGCTCTCTGACGGGTGGTGAATTGGTGGGTTGCAGTTTTTCCAGTGGAGCGTCTGGTTCAAGGCCAACCGCTGCTCGCGCCTGCTTGAGTTGGGCATCTGCCTGCTGGACAAATAATTTGAAGTCTTCCTGGTAGATTGTGACCAGTGGTTCATTTGCCTTGACGAGATCTCCCAGGTCGACATTGACCTCAGCTACACGACCCTCGACTTTGATTCCAAGTGTTGCTTCCTCATCCGGAAACAGACTGCCCTGACTGCGAATGTGGCGTGGCCAGGAACTCTCTGAAACCAGGGTGGTTTCAGCATGGAATTCCGGAAGCTCAGTTTTCTTCTGCGCTGGAGGTTGTGTTTCCACGTCTTGGCAACCAGCCAGCAGAAACAGGATGAACAGAAGATACCTGTTGGCCATGGGAAACACTGAATCCGTAGGGAAGGATGATACACAGGTGGGGAGTTTTGGATTTCATGTTAAATCTCGGTCTGACCACAGTCCACTCAAATGAACAGAGATTTATCCTCAACATGCCACCCCGGTTCACATGCCCGGTCCAGGGTATTTGTCACTGGGGGAAGGCTACATGAATCGATTTCATGTCCGCTCATCCACCGTGGCTGGAATTCCTGATGCACATTGTCGACAATCAGGTCCAGTTGATTCACTGAATTTCGAATGCAAGAGAACATGAATCCAGTACGAAAGAGAATACAGATGAATTTCAGTATGAGAGCGCAGACTACCCGCTGCTTTTTGTTCCTCTGCTTGATTATCAGTTTATCTGGTCATGCTTTGGCTGGTGATGCAAAGACCGCTGAAGAACTGGCTGCGGCTGTTCAGCCTTTTGTTGAAAAACACGAACTGGCCGGTGCAGTCATGCTGATCGCAAATAAGGAGAAGATTCTGGTTCATACGGCCGTTGGTTATGCAGATATCGGTGCGAATCAGAAAATGAACCCGGATTCCATGTTCTGGATCGCCTCCCAGTCAAAACCGATTACTGCGACGGCTTTGATGATGCTGGTAGATGAGGGGCTGGTCAAGGTGGAGGATCCGGTTGAAAAGTATCTTCCGGAGTTTGCCGGTCAGATGGTGGTTGAGGAAAAAGATGGCGAACATGCTCTGCTGAAAAAGCCGGTGCATCCCATTACGGTAGCCAATGTGCTTTCCCACACCAGTGGACTGCCATTCCGATCGGCTCTTGAAGTTCCGACCCTTGATCGACTCCCTCTGGAATATCGGGTCCGCAGCTACGCGATGACTCCGCTCGAGTTTCAGCCGGAGTCGAAATATCAATACAGCAATGCCGGAATCAATACCGCTGCCCGGATTATCGAAGTGGTTACGGGGAAGTCATTTGAGCAGTTTCTGGACGAACGGCTGTTTCTGCCACTGGGAATGAAGGATACAACATTCTGGCCCACAGAAGCGCAGGTGAAGCGGATTGCTAAATCCTACAAGCCTGGTCCGGGAAACTCGGGCCTGGAAGAAACCACAATCAGCCAGTTGTATTACCCACTGTCAGATCGGTCTGTGAGGTATCCGATGCCAGCAGGTGGTTTATTCTCCACGGCAGGGGATATGGCCCGTTTTTACCAGATGCTGGCCAATCAGGGAGAACTGGACGGCAAGCGATATCTGTCTCAGGAAGCAGTCGCAACCATGACCAGTCGTCAGACTCCGGAAACGCTGCCGAATGCCTACGGATTTGGTTTTGCCACGGGAGGAAATCGAGTAGGTCATGGTGGTGCCTATTCTACCAATTCCTACCTGGATACCGAACAGGGGCTGATCTTCATCTGGCTTGTTCAGCACGCAGGCTTTCCCGGTGATGGCGGAAAAAGCCAGGACGCATTCCGGAACCGTGCCATCAATCTGCTGGGAAAACGCTGAATGTTCGGTTCATCCCTGTCCTGATTATTTTCTGTTGGCCTGGGAATTGTGATCCTGTTCGGCTGAATTCTCTCGTGATTTGAAAGTCAAATGATGGCCTGGCAACAACATAATACTTCACTCTGGTTGTCGTGGCGTCTTAAGCAGATGCCAATGCAGATTTGTTTTGCCCTTTTGATATCCTTGCTCGGCTTACGGGTTGGATTTGGTCAGGAGTCCGTTCAGCCGAGCATGTCTTACTCCGCTGCTATTCCGATTGATGCAGGAGGAATGCCACTTGATTTTCAATCTCATGCCGCGATGAGACTGGTGGACTGGGATCGCGATGGTGGACTGGATCTGCTGATTGGCGATGGCAAAGGGGCGGTCTGGATCTGTCGCTCAACTCGCGCCTCCTCCAATCTGAAGTTTGCTTCTCCACAATTAGTCAAAGCTGGTTCGCTCGATCATTGGGGAACATCCTACACCGGTGCTTTACTGGCAAACCTGGTGGGGAACGAACTTCCGGATCTGGTTGTCGCTCATTCGGGAAATCAGATCTGGGTTCATGAGAACCGGGGCACACGGACCCAGCCACGATTCCTGGAACAGGCTTTGAAGTTTCAGACTCAGGAGAATTGTCAGGGGCGGTTCGATGTAGGTGACTGGGATGGAGATGGCCTTGTAGATCTTGTGACAGGCTCATTTGGAGGAGCGTTGGTCTGGCATCGGAATCAGGGGACACGCACCAGTCCCAGATATGATGAAGGGGAATCCTTTCAGAATATCAGTCAGGCATACAACAGCCATCCTCGTCTGTTCGATTTCAATCAGGATGGCCATCTGGATCTGTTGCTGGGAGTCAACTGGGGGACGGTGAATCTGTATGTCAATCAGGGACAGGCAGAAACTCCCCTCCTGGTTTCTGGTGGTCAATTTACATGGGCAGAAAATGGCTCCGCACTCAACATTCGCGACTTGAATGGTGATGACACCACTCCAGATCTGGGAGATCTGAATGGCGATGGCACACTTGATCTGGTGAGTGGTGGAAAAAATGGCCGTGTGTTTTTCATGCCCGGCGTAGGACTGAACTCGAGGCTGGAAGTACTAAAGCAGGCGTTGGAAAAACATGGCAACCAGATTACGCAGAAGTTCAATGATGATGTCAAGCTGAGAGCAGAAGTGTTTGGAGCACTGAATGCCATTCAGGCTGATCTTCAGGGAGGTCTCGTTTCGAAGGAAGCTCGCGAGCAATTATTTACTCATCTGGCAGGACTCGGAAAACAATATCCTGAACTTTTCCGCCGGCAGCAATTTGATCTTGAGAAAGCTCCCTACGCTCCTGTGCTGGCAGCTCAGTTCTGGGTGGACGTGTTTGAATCTCTCCCCGAAACGAACGAGAACAGGCTCCGTATTGCCGAGGCACTTCAGTTTGAAGGTGGCTATCGTGATATGCTGGTCGATCTGGGAGTGATTTTCATTGACAACAATACCGCCACACCTGAACAGTTAACCGTGATGCACTCCTTGATGATG
>JAGQQT010000222.1 GCA_020426065.1 Planctomycetaceae bacterium
GATCTGGGCAGCACCAACGGCGTGCAGGTCAACGGACAACGGGTCCACGGTACGATTTCGCTCAGCGCGGGCGATCAGGTCATTATTGGCGATATCCCTTATACGTTTCTGCTGGGTGCAGCTCCCAAGGCAAGCCCCAAACCCGCGCCACCGGCCATCAAGACAAATCCCCCCAGACCGGCTCCCATTCAGGAAAAACCAGAGCCTGTTCCATATCCCAATTCTGAAATGAGCAGTGAAATCCCGATCATGCTCGATGATCCCGATGATGGGTTCGACATCCTGGGGGGATCATCCCGCTCAAACCGTCAGCAGGAAAGACGGATGGCTGGCTCAGATTCCAGACCAGAACTGGTTGCCGACTGATCGTTCCGTTCAACACACAATGAAAAAAGGCGTTCTCATATGATGAGAACGCCTTTTTTGTTTTGAATGTTGAGCCAGACTCAATCGCGTGAACCCGGGGTTACTTTCAGCTTCAACCGTTTTTCATCTCGCATCACCACGATCTCGATGGGCTCCCCAATCTTGAGGGCTTCGATGGCGTAGGTGTAATCGTAGATGTTCTCAATTTTCTTTCCGGCCAGTTCAACAATCACATCGCCACCACGCACTCCTCCCTGCTCAGCGGGACCACCTTTCCCTACTCCGGAAAGTTGTACCCCCTTCACATCTCCAGCGGCATAGTCGGGAATGGTTCCCAGGTAAGCGCGGAGGTTTGCCCGCCGCTCCTGCTGGGGGCGTGGCTGATGAACGAAATCGACATTCGATTTGCTGGCAGCCAGACTGCGGGCAATCAGGCCCATCAGACGGGCGATTTGAGCTGCAGCGGAATAATTCAGCTTTTCCGGAGTATCACGCGGGGTGTGATAATCGACGTGATTGCCGGTAAATGCAGACAGAATCGGCACTCCATGCGTAAAGAATACGCTGGCATCAGTTGGAATATAACTGTCATTCTGCAGAGTGAGCGGCAAGCCAACGACAACGTTTTTCTGCTCAATCAGAGACGGCCAGATGGTGGAGGAGCCAACTCCCTGCAATACGAGTGCTTTGTCAAACCTTCCCACCATATCCATATTGAGACAGGCCCCAATGACCATACTCAGCAGCGGTTCGGGTGCAGCGGGTTTGTTCTCTTCTCCCGGCTTGGCCTCTTCCTGCTGGGCCTTGATGGCACCGGCAAACAGGGACTGCATTTCGTCTTCAATTTCTTTCACGAAGTGATTCGCCCCAAACAGTCCGAGTTCTTCTCCCGACCAGGCAATGAAAATCAGATCCCGTTCGAGTCTCAGCTTTTTCGCATCCACCTGGCTGGAAAGATACTCGGCCACTTCCAGCATGGCAGCTGTCCCGGAGGCATTATCGTCCGCTCCATAGTGAATCTGCCCCGCTTCTTCCTCTTTGGCCAGTGAGGAACTGGATCGCCCCTGTCCCAGATGATCGACATGTGCTCCGACGACAATCGCCGGCAGAGGATGCGGCATGCCGGTCGCAGGCAGGACGCCAATTACATTGCGACCTTTCTTTTTCACCTGGTTGATTTCAATGTGAGCCTGCAGTGTTTCTCCCTCGAAGGCAAAGCCCATTTGCGGCTCACCAGAATCCCACTTCGTCTGCAGGTCGACCAGTTTTTTCCCTGATTTATTGAGCAGCAGTTCAGCCACTTCATCACTGACGCTCAGGACCGGCAGGCTGGTACCTCCCAGCGAGCCATCGTACCGCAGGGGAATAATCTGCTCGCGAACCTTCGAGTTTGGCCCCGAAACAATGATCAGCCCCTTTGCTCCCCGGTCGCGGGCCACCATGGCCTTGTAACGGAGAGAGGAAAACCGTGACCATTGCTGGCGGACTTCGGGAGTCACCCCTTCCGGCATAAACCGAAACACGATGACCCATTTGTCTTTCACATCCAGATGCACGTACGAGTCGTATTCTTCCTGCCCATCCTGAGCAGGCACCACCATGCCGTAACCGGCAAAGGCAAACTGATTGGCGGAAAACTGATCGCTGGCCGAAAACGAGAGCGGAGTCCAGTTCTTGTGCAGTTCCAGCTGCTGATCTCCATAGGCCAGAGAATTGCTCTCTCCCAGATCAATCCCGGCAGTAAACTCGAACTCCTGGAAAAAGGTCTGGTCATCTCCCCCCGGCTTCAGCCCCAATTCTTCGAAGTAGGTGGCGACGTATTCTGTCGCCAGGATTTCCCCCTGGGTTCCTGTCATGCGACCTGCCAGTTCATCTCGACAGAGAAAGTTGACGTGCCGGGCCACATCGGCGGGAGAGAAATCGTCCACACTTTGTTTGGCCGATTCGGTTGCGTTGCTGCGAGCGACGTCCGAGGAGAGTCCCGTCAATCCCAGTGCTTCCAGCGCTGCTTCATGATTCCAGGTTGCCCGAAAAAGTTGGGACTGCTTGTCTGCGGTGCGGTTTGTTGTCCACACCAGTTGAGTCCCATCCGGAGAAAAGGCCGGCAATCCATCAAACCCTTCTGTTGATGTCACCCGAATCGGGTCGGAATTCCCTTCCGTCGCGACAATGTAAAGTTCGAAGTTGGCAAACCCGTGCCGGTTGGTTGTGAAAATCAGATACTGCCCGGAGGGATGATAGTACGGAGCCCATGACATCACGCCCCAGTTTGTCCGCTGCTGAACATCACTCCCATCAATATTCATGGTCATGATTTCCGCCGTGGCACCATCGGGAGTGAAGCGACGGAAGCAGATTCGCTTACCATCGGGAGAGAAAAACGGGCCACCATCGTAGCCGTAAGTATTGGTGAGCTGTTTCACGTCCGTTCCATCTGTGTTCATGATGTAGATTTCCATGAACGCCGACGGATCACGCTCCAGAGCCTGCTGTTCTTCTGCGGTCAGTTTTTTCTCATAGGCAGACCGGTTCGAAGCGAAAGCAATCAGTTTGCCATCTGGTGAATAGGAACCTTCGGCATCATAGCCGCGGGCGTGAGTCAACTGCGTGTACTCTTCTTTTTCCAGATCGTAGGCGAACAGTTCATACTGCTCATCATAATCCCAGGAATAGCGTCGCTCTTTGCCGGATGCTCTCAATTCCAGTTCGGCTTTCTGCTTCACTTCCGCTTCCGGATCAAGCTGGGTGGACGCATACAGCACGCGCTGGCCATCAGGATGAATCCAGGCACAGGTTGTTTTCCCTGTCCCCGGCGAGATCCGGCGTTCATCTCCCGTTTCCAGGTCAAACAGGTAAATCTGGAAGAAGGGATTTCCGGCGTCACGCTCGCTTTGGAAGATCAGCTGTTTTCCGTCTTTGCCAAAATAGCCTTCTCCTGCTCTGCGTCCGGCAAACGTCAGCTGCCGGATCTCTGACAGGAAAGCAGCCTCGTTGTTTGTCTCTTCTTCGGCTTGGACGGAAACCATTCCGCCAATGGCCAGCAAGACAAATCCCAAACCCGCAATAAACTTTCGGTCAATCATGTATCCACCCTGACTGGATCCGCTGAAAACGATACGAACAGACACTTTCCGATGAGTGTCCGTCTTATTATCACGCCCCAGCGCAATTCCACAAGGACTGGGCCTGAACTTCTGCGATTACCGGGACGGCCAGAAGGCTTTCAAAAACAATCCGGGTAGATCCCACTTCGATAGCTTGGGGCGTTGCTCCAGAACCCGGTAATCCAGCTGGCGAATCTTTCGACAGATGGCCAGTCCTCCCAAGGCAAACAGTCGGATATCGATCCGGATCTCTCGTGAGACGAGTCTGGCCAGTGGAAAACCGCTGTTCAACAACGCCTCCGCTCGATTCACCTCATATTTCAGCATCGACCGGAACTCGGCCGTCGAAACACATTTCTCCAACGTCTGTTCGGTCACGCCAAACTGGAGACGGTCTGCTTCCGGCAGATAGATCCGTCCGATTTTCCAGTCCCGCGCTACATCCTGCCAGAAATTGATCAGTTGCAGCCCCGTGCAGACGTCGTCCGAAAGCTTGACTGTTTCCTCCCGATAGCATCCCGCCAGATGCAGTAGAATCCGTCCAACCGGATTGGCACTCTGCCGACAATAATCGAAGAGCTCTTCAATTGTCGCGTAACTCTGTTGAGTCTGATCCCGTTCAAAGGCCGAGATCAGATCGTGAAACGGTTCGGTGGGTAGTGGAAACTGATCCATCGTCTGCCGCAAGGCAATCATGACCGGATGCCGGGCTTCTCCCTGTTCGCAACGGACCAGTTCATTTCTCCACCAATCCAGAGCCCGCAAAGATTCCTCGGTGGAACACAGCTCATCTCCCAGATCATCCGACCAGCGGCAAAAGGCATAGACGTTGTAAAACGGCTGACGCAGCTGAGCCGGCAACAGAAAGCTAACCACTGGAAAATTCTCATAATGAGAGCGGGCCAGGGCACGTGTGTAAGCCTCGGCCTCAGCAACGGTCATGGGAGTGGTTTCACTCCCCGCCGGACCGAATTCACGCAGCTGTTCGCAAACGGGTCTTGTCGCCAGATTCGCCAAAAGAACACTTTCCGCCAGAAGGAATTCCTGCCATTTCCTGAAGCAGTCTGGCGATCCTCCCAGCGGAATGCAAATCGAACCTGTGTTGATCACATCATACTTCGAAGCACGTATGTTTTATTTTGAAGTCAGCGTTGCCAGTTTCTGACAGGCTTCAGCAAAACCGGGATCTTTCAGTGCGGCTTGAGCGGTCTCATCCTGTTTGAGGTAGGCATCAAAAAAGGTGAGTGCCACGCTCTTGACCAGTAGAACCTGATCCTCACTCATCGGCCCGGCGCCAGACCAGCGGCCAGTCGCTCCGGCAATTCCTCCCATCCCATGATAGGCGTCCTTGATCCAGAGCAGGTATTTTTCTCCCTCGGGCATGCCATCGTAAGCCTCCCGGCGCCATTCCCCTTTCAGATTGGGATTCCCGGCACCACTATCCAGATCACCCGTGATCATCAGATGAGGGAGTTTCATTGTGGCATAGGATTTGTGAGTCAGTGCCTGTCCGGTTCCCTGGGGACTGATCGAAACCGCGCAGGAAAAGCGTGGATCCGGCAAGGAGTAAGAAGTATTAGCCGGGCCATACATCGTCATTCCGGAAAGGATCATGGTGGTGTGGGCACCGTAGGAATGCCCGCTGATTCCCATTCTGTTCTGATCGCATTTGCCGGCAAACGCAGGGAACTGCTGTTCGAGCTGGGGGAGGGAATCCAGCACGAAGGTAACTTCCTGTGGTCGGATATTCCAATGCCGGGTGACATTGATTGAAGAGACAAAATCTGATGCAGAACGTAACTTGCTCCGATCCTCGCTCGACAACAGTGAAATCGAATCGCCGAAAGTCGGTTGCAGCACGACATAGCCATGACTGACCCAGTGCTGGACCAGAGGCTGATAAAAATCGCCAGAACCACCCGCCCCATGGCAGAAAACAATTACAGGGTAGTTCTCACCTTCTTGAGGATAAGTCAACCGGAGTGGTATCGAGCGACCACTTTCAGGATGCTTCAGTTCTGTGGTTTCACTGACTGGCTTGAGCGTTCCTGTCTTGGTTCCATACAGCTTCACATCATCCGGATTCAGGACGGGGGGAATCTTCTCCACATTTTCCTGCATCCGCTCTCTGATTCGCTCCCGAATACGTTCTCGAAATGCCCCGCCCTGATTTTGTGCCTCAACCAGATTTGTTAACGAGAGGAAACAGACCACTACTCCGCACACAATCAGCTGTCTCATGATCTCTCCGTTTCAGATTTGAATGTTTCAGGCATCACTCTTCTAACCCTTTGGCAGCGTGCAGGTTTCGAAAACTTTTGCTGGGAATTGCAGAACCACGGAAACAGACAGAAATCCGGTAACAACCATTCAAACTGGTGGAGCAGTTGCGTTATGCGTTGTTCTCAGTATGGTATCTGGATACCAGTTCTCGTTCGACAACTCTGTCAATCCCATCCCTTTTTCCCAGTTTCAGGTGAGGTGATCGTGCTTCGAAAATGCTTTTTCTTCCTGCTGCTTGGTCTGGCCCTGTTTACCCAGGATGCCCGCAGCGAACAACGCCCCAACATTCTGTTTGTATTCACAGATGACCACGCACCTCATGCGATTGGAGCGTATGAAGGCTGGCTGCAGAGCGTCAATCCGACTCCGAATATCGACAAGCTCGCCAAAGAGGGAATGCTGTTCCGCAACAGCTTCTGCACAAACTCGATCTGTGGACCAAGCCGGGCAGTCATTCAAACCGGATTACACAGCCATCTGAATGGATTCCGCGACAACAGAGAAAAGTTCAATGGCGACCAGCGAACATTTCCCAAGCTGTTGCAGAAAGCCGGCTATCAGACCGTGATGCTGGGAAAATGGCATCTGGTCACCAATCCCCAGGGGTTTGATCACTGGAAAGTCCTGCCAGGGCAGGGTGCCTATTACAATCCGGCTTTCATCACCCCAAAGGGACGGGAAGTGATTGAAGGGTACTGCACCAACATTGTAACCGACCTGGCCATCAAATGGCTGAAGGAAGAGCGGGATCCGAACAAACCATTCATGATGATGTGTCAGCACAAGGCACCGCATCGCACCTGGATGCCTCCGCTCGAATACCTCGAACTGTATGATGATGTCGATATTCCTGAACCGGAAACCCTGTTCGACCGCTGGGAAGACAATGCCAGCCCCGCCCGGAATCAGGAGATGGAAATCGACGGCCATCTCAATATTGTGTTCGACTGCTTCGGCCCACCCATTCATGGCTGGGATCCGTATGCAGGAAAATCAGTGGACCGCTCCGGCGCGAAAAATCTGGAGCAGATGACCGCTGCTCAACTGGCCCGCTGGAATGAAGTGTTCGATCGGAAAAACAAC
>JAGQQT010000223.1 GCA_020426065.1 Planctomycetaceae bacterium
GTTGATTGTGTCGAACAGACTTTGACAGAGCAACCGCAGTAGTGGAATGACGGAATTGCTCTCCCGAACGCAAACAAGCCCGAGAGTTATCTCGGGCTTGTGCAAATCGGGATCGATTTCAGGAGAGCTGATTATTCGAAGTCTGCTTTAGGACGTTCGGTTTTGGGCTGATCCCCTTCACCGCGAGGACGGTCCCCTTCACCTTGAGGGCGATCACCTTCGCCGCGAGGACGGTCTCCGGGAGGCCGGCCACCGCCCTGACCACCGCGGAAGCGTTCGAACATCTGACGGATTTCGGCTTCATCAACAAAGCCGTCTTTGTTGGTGTCAATCTGATCGAAGTTTTCTTTCATCCGATCAGGAGCTTCTTCCTTGCTGATTTTGCCATCGCCGTTGGTATCCATCTGCTTCATGCGGTCTTCGAAGCTGCCGGGACCACCGGGGCCACCAGGACCGCCCGGGCCACCTGCACCGCGGAAGCGTTCCCGCATGGCTTCCATGTCAGACTCGTCGATGAACCCGTCTTTGTTGGCGTCCATCCGATCGAAGTTTTCTTTCATTCGATCAGGAGCTTCTTCTTTGCTGATCTTGCCGTCCTTGTTGGTGTCCAGGCCTTCCAGCATTTGAGCGAAGCCACCACCGGGGCCACCGCGTCCGAACTGGGGACGATCCCCTTCGCCGCGTGGACGTCCGAATTCTTCTTCGGTCAGGACTCCGTCGCCGTTTTTATCCAGGGACTGCAGCGACTTGGTTGCAGCGGCGATCTCTTCGGCAGAGATTTTGCCATCCTGATCGGCATCGAGAGCTTTCATCAGCGGAGATGGTTCCCGCTGTCCAAAGCCGGGACCACCAAAGCCGGGGCGACCTCCTTCACGGGGAGGGCCACCTTCTGGTGGTTGAGCCATCACTACAGTTGCGGTCAGAGTTGCCGCAACGAATCCACTTCCCAACAAGAAACGACGCATGAAATACTCCTCGGTAAGGTTGTCCACCATAAAGTGAACAGGTGGTGGTGTCTGTTCTGTTTCGCCCGCCTGCAGATGCCAGTCCTGTCGGCGATGAGGATTAAACCCCATCTCCAGAAAAAAAGTTTCGCATTTTTTCCCGAACTGATTCGACTCTGTTCAGAAGTCTTCAGGATGTGGGGACTGGCTGGCTGTTGATTCCCGGCCCCTGAATGTTTAGAAATGATTTTGAATTATGCTGGCGGGACAAGTTTTTTCCAATCCTGCCGGGTATCTCTGAGGAGATGTTGCGATGTCCGAACAGACTCATGATGAGCAGAGGTCGTACTATCTGGTCTGGTCCATTCTGGGTCTGCTGGGACTGTACGTCGGATTTTTTGCCCTGATTCTTCTGGATGAGTTGGTGTTCCGGACGTTTTACTTCTCAAAGTTTGTGCCCCTGGGCTCCGAAGGTGAAGAACTTCTCCGCACGATTTACACACCCATGCTGTATCTGATTGAACTGATCACCTGATATCATTCCGCCCGGAAGATAAGGACCGACTCATGAGATTACTGATGACTTTTCTGGCGTTTCTGCTGGCACCCGCCTGGACCTTCGGAGCCGAGCCACTGGTTTATCAGGGGAAATCAGGGCCGGGGCTGGGGAAGCACATCGTGTTTCTGGCTGGGGATCACGAATACCGTTCCGAGGAAACCCTCCCCGCACTGGCGCGGATTCTGGCCAAACATCACGGCTATACCTGTACGGTGCTGTTTTCGGTGAACAAGGAGACGGGAGAAATTGAACCCGGTTCCAGCTACATGCCGGGAACGGAAGCTCTGGCCAATGCCGATCTCATGGTCATTTTTCTGCGATTTCAGGATTTCCCGGCAGAACAGATGCAGCCGATTGTGGATTACCTGAACCGGGGTGGTCCGGTTGTTGGTCTGCGGACTTCGACCCATGCGTTCAAGATTCCGAAGGAGTCACAGTTCGCCCGGTTCGATTTTCAGTTTGCCGGGAAGGATTATGAGCGGGGGTTTGGTCGGCAGGTACTGGGAGAATCCTGGTCCGGGCATTACGGCAAAAACCATGTGATGAGTACCCGGCTGGATATAGTTGAGGGGAAGAAAGATCATCCCGTGTTGTGTGGCGTGTCCCATCCCTGGGTGGAATCGGGTGGCTACTGGACCGAGCCAATGGAAGATGTGGAAGTGCTGGCCATGGCCCAGCCACTCGATGGCATGACTCCGGAAGCCGCTGCCGCTGAGGACAAAGCCCCCTGCCCTGGTGTGTGGGTGCGAAACTACTCCGGCAAAGATGGCCAGAAGGGACGCGTGGTGACGACGACCTACGGAGCCTCCGAAGATTTGCGGAATGATGACTTCCGCAGGATCCTGGTCAACGGCTGTTTCTGGGCGTGCGGGCAGGAGGAGGCGATTCGACCTGATCTGGAAATCAGCTTTGTGGGGCCGTATCACCCAACCACGTTTTCTTTCAACGGTCATCGCCTGCAGGTGAAACCGGAAGAGTTGAGTGGCTGGGATTCGCCGATCATGAACCCGGACAAACCGATCGGTTCAGGACGAGCGAAAAAGCCGTAACGGCTCAGCAGGCCGGGCGGGATTCCTGAAGTTGTTGCAGGGTTTTGAGAGCCCGGACACCGTCCGGTGTAACCCGGTATCTCATCCCTTCATCCCGCCCAACCAGCTCGGTATCGAGCAGTCCAAAGGCGATCAGCAACCCGTGAGCAGAGGAAAGAGAGGCGGAGTGCGCTTCCGCTTCGCTGTCCTCGACTTCAACGGCAGGCATCATTCGAGCGGAGCCGCGCGGACCGGATTCCGGCTTCTCCTGATCCTGTTCCTGATAGATTTTCAGCAGCTCGACGCAGGTCGGATCGCTGTTCAGGAGTTCGAGGTCATCTTCGATCATACCGGAATGATCGGTATTCTCATTCCGCCTCGTCACACCAATGTGATCCTGCGCTACGAACGTTGCGACGGGCACAGACTTTGCGTTTTCTCCAGATTAACAGCGTGTGTTCTTCAGAACCCAATAAAAAAGCCTGCCCGGGCGTCCAGATCACTCTGGATGGGAGGCAGGCCAGTCTGAATCGACTTCTGCTCTGGTTACCAATTATGTGGGGCTGGTCACCGGGGCAGGATCTTTGACCCGCGGTCTGGCAGGAGTCTCTTCGCGATCCGGGTTTGCATTTCTCGGGTTTGGAGTCGGTTCGGCATTACCCCGGCGTGGATTGAATGGCGGGTCATCACCCTGAGGTGGGACAACATTTGGCATACGAGGCGGCTGTGGAATTGGGTGCGGTGGATTGGGGCGATTGGACATCTGCTCACGCATCATTTCCATCTGTTTTCGCATTTGCATGATGATATGAGTCATTTCCTCCAGCTGACGATGCGTCTGCATCATGGCCCGCTCATGTTGTTCAGCCATTTCCCGCATCTGGTGCCGTAATTCCTCGATCTGTCTTTGCAGATGCTCGGGATGTTCTCCCCCTTCGCGGCCAGCATGCCCGCGTTGCTCTTCCAGATGTCTCTGCAGTTCTTCGGCCTGCTGCAGCATTTCGCGAGCCTGATCGTGTCGACCAGCCCTTTCCAGATGTTCAGCAGCAACCCGCAGGTGCTCAATCTGCTCCATCAGCTCAGCCTGGTGCCTCATTTCCGGTTCCCGTCTTTCCGGCTCGCGACGGTCAGATTCACGGTGTTCCGGCTCCCGTCTTTCGTCCTCGCGGCGGTCGGATTCACGGGGACGTTCCGGTTCGCGATGCCTTTCCTGAAGTTCCTGCAGAATCCCTTCCAGCTCTCTCATCAGCATCCGCTGAGCTTCTCCCGGGCCTGATCTGCCGGGAGGTTGTGCCTGGAGACTGGCAGTGGGACAAAGCAGCAGCAGGCCAAAACAGGGAATCAAAAGTCGTTTCATGGGAGCGATCCTTGATTGATTTTTGAGCAGGGAAGCCGGGCGCGACCCGATTTCCCCGTGGTCAGGTGTGAAAACCGACTTTTGAGGATAACGCACCGTTGGTTGTGGTGCATCAGCAATTTCAGGAAACTACACTGCAGACAGAAATTTCCCGGTGGGGAAGCCTGATGGAACTGGAATGTAACTGGAGTAAACTCTCGATGTCGGAAGCAGCCGTTGACCTGGAATCCCTGCGATGGAAGAAATTTCCCGTTCTCGATGATGGCTTTGTCTGTCTGGTGGACGTAATGGGGAACGATTCCAGCATTGTACAGGCCGCCCGTGTCAGTTACGGAGAGGGAACCCGCAAGGTTTCCGATGACCGCACCCTGATCCGCTATCTGCTGCGGCATCGCCACACCACTCCCTTCGAGATGGCGGAAGTGAAACTGCTGGTCCGGGTACCAATGGACTGCTGGCGTCAATGGATTCGGCATCGAACCGCCAACGTTAACGAATACAGCACCCGGTATTCGGTCGCCATTGACGGCGCCCAGACCACTCCGCCCGATCAGTGGCGGACCCAGTCAACCTCCAATCGGCAGGGAAGCGACCGGCCGTTACCCGAAGATGTTGGCCAGCGTCTCTCCGAATCCGAACGGGCTTTCCAGCAGGCTGCCCGCCAGATGTACGATGAACGACTCGATGCGGGCGTGGCGCGGGAACTGGCCCGGAAAGATCTGCCGCTGTGCACTTACACAGAAGCTTACTGGAAAATCGATCTGCATAATTTGCTGCATTTCCTGGCGCTGCGGATGGATCATCATGCCCAGCTCGAAATCCGCGAATATGCCACCACCATTGGCCAGCAGATTATCAAGCCACTGTTTCCGATTGCCTGGGAAGCCTTCGAAGATTACCGGATGCAGTCGACGTTCCTCACCCGGCTCGATCGGGGTGTGCTGACCCGCATGACTGCCGCCGCTGCAGCTCAGGGTTTGACGATCCCCTTTTCGGAGTCCCTGTTCCTGGAATGCCAGGATGAAAGCTGGCGCGAGTTGACCCGCAGCCGGGAACGGGATGAATGCCGCAGCAAACTGATCGACCTGGGACTGATGGCCGAGCAGGAAAACGAATGAACCTGAGTGCCGGGAATGACGTTCTGAACATTCAGCCGGGATGACTTTCCGCCAGACTGAAATTCGGAGACGTTATTTGTGAACCAGAAACAGATCAGTCGACTGGGAAATATTGGGCAATGGCTGCTCGTGCTGGCCATCCTCACGCTGCCGTTCCTGCTTTCCGCCTGGTACGGCAGCCTCTCTCGCCTCCCCAAGCAAATAACAATTGCTACGGGTCCTGAAGGGGGCCAGTACGCCAAAGTGGCTCAGGAACTGGGCCGGGAACTCACGCATCGCCATGGGATTCAGGTCCAACTCCTCGAAACCAATGGAGCGGGGAGTAATGCCATCAAAATGGCAAACGGCCAGGCCACACTCGCGCTCTATCAAAGAGGGACTGCTGGACTGGAATTGAGTCATCACGGAGTTTCCGTGCGGGAACTGATGAGTGTCGGCAGTGCGTATTCGGAAGTGGTCCACTGGATGAAAAGACCAGACCATGCCGAGACCACTTTGACTCAAATGCGGGGATTACGCATTGCCATCGGCCCGGAACACTCGGGGAGTGCTCTGATCGCCTATCACCTGCTGGAGGAATACGAACTGCTCGATGAGGTGGAAGCGGTCACGATGCCGTTTACGGAACTGCGGAGTGCCTTTGAAAACAAATCCATCGATGCTGCCATGGTGACACTCGGAACCGAAGCCCCCATCCTGGAAAACCTGCTGGAGCTGAATGACCAGGGAGAGGCGATCTGCCATCTGTCATCGCTCCCCTTTGCCGAGGCAATTGCCGCCCGTTCGGTTTTTCTGAACCTCTACCAGATTCCCCGCGGCATGTATGACCAGAACAATCCGGGAGCACCGCCGCTCACGATTGATACCCTGGCCGCCAGTGCACAGCTCATCTGTCATGCCACGGCCAACTCACACCTGATTGAACTCACAACCCAGATCCTCAACGATCCCGCCTTTCAACGGGCAGCGGGCCTGACCGAACTCCTGCAGCACGGCACGGAGTTTGCCCAGCAGCAACTCGACTTCCCTCTCCACCCGGGTGCAGAACATTTTTATGACCCGCAACTCAAACCACTGCTCAATGTCGAATTTGTCGAGGCCACAGAAGGCATTCGCTCATTTGTGGTTTCACTCCTGATTGCCCTGTTTTTTCTGGTGAAATGGATCCGCAATTACCAGGCCCGGAGCCAGGAACATCAGCTCGACCGGTTCATCCGTAAACTGCTGGAAATGGAACGTCAGCAGAAACTGCTCGATCAGACGGACCAGACCGATGATCGGCTCCAACTGCAGAATCTGCTGGATGAGGTAACCGATCTGAGGCAGCAGGCAATGAAAGAATTCTCCGCTCACGATCTTAATACCGATCGGGCAACCGAAGCCTTCATCGCCATGTGTGCTGCGCTGACCGAAAAAATCAACGCCAAGATTTCCCGGCAAAGACTCGACATCCGCCTCAAGCAGCTGCTTGCCGCCCTGCCAGATTCCACCAGTAATCCCCCACCAGTTTCCGCACCAAAATCCGCAGACTCGGATCAATACTGAGAGTGGTTAGTGGCCCCTGAAACTTTGCGTGGTTTCAGTTTATGCAGGGTGGGTGGAGCAACGCGTAACCCATCTACGTATAAAACCTTCGACTCATATGGCTGGGATTCACCTTGTTCCTCTCGCAATACCGCTGCTTCGAATTGCAAGCTTGGCAACAGGCTCAAAATCACGGCTTTGCCCTGCCCTTCCAGAGATGCCACCATGGTTGACTCGCAGGTGAAACTGGAATCTTTGGCGGA
>JAGQQT010000224.1 GCA_020426065.1 Planctomycetaceae bacterium
TGGTCGGTTCTTAGCCGACCAATCCTTCGGACTCAAATGACATGCTAGAAATATGCTGGAATAGTGTTCAGGCTGACACGCCAATATTTGCTACTCACACTCGCCCGAGGTAGATCCGTTTAATTCCGTTCGCAGAGTGTCTTGCTCGCAGTGAACAAATCCTTCAATTCTGGGGCTGAGGCTTCACATGTCCGGTGTGAATTGCAGCGGTCCATGGTGGATCTATAATCAGCAGGGGTCGCAGCCCGGTTGAGGTTTCTGGACGGAAAAGAACGGAATTCGATGGCTAAAAATGAGATCGTCATTCGGGGAGCACGGGAACACAACCTGCAGGATGTTTCGGTTACGCTGCCGAAAAACAAGCTGATTGTCATGACCGGAGTGAGCGGCTCGGGCAAGAGTTCGCTGGCTTTTGATACCCTTTATGCGGAAGGCCAGCGGCGTTATATCGAATCGCTTTCCACCTACGCCCGGCAGTTTCTGGGTCAGCTTCCCAAGCCGAATGTGGACATGATTTCCGGTCTGGCTCCCTGCATTTCGATTCAGCAGAAGGTGACCGGTCGCAATCCCCGCAGCACCGTTGGCACGATTACGGAAATCTATGACTACCTGCGCATACTGTTTGCCCGGGTGGGACAGGGCTACTGTTATGTTTCCGGGTTGCCCATTCAGGCCCAGTCGACCGATCAGATTGTGGAAACGCTGCTGACCTCTCCATCGAAAACCAGGCTGCAGATTCTGGCGCCCCTGGTGCAGCAGCAGAAAGGGGAGTTTCGGGATCTGTTTGAAGACCTGCGTAAAAAAGGACTCCTGCAGGCCCGGATTGATGGTGAGTTGTATTCACTGAGTGATCCTCCCGCTCTCAAGAAAAACTACAAGCACACGATTGATGTGATTGTGGGTGAGTTGCAGATTGGCCGGGATGGGCGGACCACTCTGGTGGAGCTGGTAGAACAGGCACTGAAACTTGCGAGTGGGCGATTGCTGGCCATTATCAGTGAGCCCAAATCCGAACCGCGTGAAAAACTGATGAGTGCCCAGTATTCCTGTCCCGAGAGCGGCATGAGTTATGATCCGCCCTCGCCGCAGCTGTTCAGTTTCAACAGTCCGATTGGAATGTGCCCAGACTGCAACGGGCTGGGAGAGCGGTTTGATTTTGATGTCGAACGCATCGTAACCGAGCCGGGGAAATCGATCAGCCGGGGAGCAATTCCCCTGATTGGATCGTTCGGGAAAATCGGCAAGTCCAAAAAGAACCGTTATCGGGGAGCCGCCCGGATTATCGAAGGCCGCCTGGGGCTCGCAGAAGGTTCGCTGCTCAAAACCGCCTGGAAGAAGCTGCCGGAAGAAGCTCAGAAGCTTTATCTGCATGGGCTGGGAGATCAGGAATTCTACTCCGCCTCCACGTATGGACGCCGTTTTATTTCTCACTATGGCAAGTTCACGGGAATCATCGGCGAACTGCTGGAGAGTTATCGCGTTGCCAAAAATCCGATGCGGAAACGGCAACTCGAAAAATACATGGACACCACGCTCTGTTCGAGCTGCATGGGAACCCGGCTCAATCAGCAGGCCCGTCATGTGAAGATTACCTCGACAGATAAAACCTTCTGCGGTGGACATCGGAAACATGAGTTGAGCATTGTCGAAGTGTGTGAACTGACAATTGCCGAAGCGAGCCTGTTTTTTGAGTCCCTGGCGCTGGATAAAACGCAGGCCCTGATTGCCGAGGACGCGCTGAAGGAGATCCGGGGTCGTCTCGGTTTTCTCATGCAGTGCGGACTTGGTTACCTCACACTGGCCCGCACCGCTCCCACACTTTCCGGGGGCGAGAGTCAGCGGATTCGCCTCGCCGGACAGATTGGCAGTGGATTGTCGGGCATTGTTTACATTCTGGATGAACCCTCGATCGGCCTGCATCCGCGCGATAACGACCTGCTGCTCGACAGCCTGCTCAACCTCAAGAATATGGGGAACACCGTTGTTGTAGTTGAGCATGATGAAGTGACCATGAAGGCGGCTGATTACATTGTCGATTTTGGTCCGGGTCCAGGGCATCGGGGTGGTGAGATTGTTGCCCGGGGGTCACTGGCTGATATCAAAAAATGCGAGCGGAGTGTTACTGGTCAGTTCCTGTCCGGCAAAGATGAGATTGCCGTTCCCACTCAACGCAGGTCGACGGGTGAGAAACGAATTACTCTCAAGGGAGTTCGGCACAACAACCTCAAACAGATTGATGTCGATATCCCGCTGGGCTGTTTTGTCTGCGTGACCGGGGTGAGTGGTTCCGGCAAGAGTTCCCTGACGAATGACGTGCTGTGGCAGATTCTGAACCGCGATGTCAACGGCGGGAATGGAACGCCCGGAGACTTTGACAGTGTGGTCGGGCTCGATCTGATCGACAAAGCGATTGATATCGATCAGAGTCCGATCGGACGCACCCCCCGTTCCAACCCCGCCACTTACGTGAAAGTCTTTGATCTGATTCGGGATCTGTTCACACAACTCCCGGCATCAAAACTGCGTGGCTATAAACCGGGACGTTTCAGCTTCAATGTGGCCGACGGACGTTGCGAAGCGTGTGAAGGTCATGGTGCGAATAAACTCGATATGGATTTTCTGGCGGACATGTGGGTGACCTGCCCCGTGTGTGAAGGAAAACGGTTTCGTCAGGAAACTCTCGAAATTGATTTCAAGGGTCACACGATTGCCGATATTCTCGACCTGGAAATTGGCGATGCGATTCCTATTTTCGAGAATCATCCCAAGATTTCCCGACACCTGCAGGCGCTGCATGATGTCGGCCTGGATTATCTGAAACTGGGCCAGCCCTCACCCACACTCTCGGGCGGCGAAGCTCAGCGTGTGAAACTGGCGCGGGAACTCGGCAAGCGTTCCACCGGCAAAACACTTTACCTGCTGGATGAACCGACAACAGGACTGCATTTCCACGATGTGAAAAAACTGCTCGAAGTGCTGCATCAGTTTTGTGATCAGGGAAATACGGTTGTTGTGATTGAACATCATCTGGATGTCATCAAAACGGCAGACTGGGTGATCGATCTCGGGCCGGACGGGGGCGATGGTGGTGGCCAAGTGGTGGTGGAAGGAACTCCGGAAACCGTGGCAGCCGAACCGCGATCCTTTACCGGACAGTCATTGCGGGATTTGCTGCCTGGACTCAAGGAAAAGAAAACCAGGAAAAAAGCAGCTAAACCGTTACGCCCGGTCATGACGACTTCCCCCGCAGAGCTGAAAAAGATTTCCCGGCAGATCACGATTCGGGGAGCCCGGCAGCACAACCTGCAGGATGTGGATGTGGCAATTCCGCGGAACCGGATCAATGTGTTCTCCGGTCCGAGTGGTTCCGGCAAAACTTCGCTGGCGATGGATACGCTTTATGCGGAAGGCCAGAGACGCTACGTGGAATCGCTCTCTGCCTATGCCCGGCAGTTTCTCGGGCAGATGCCTAAGCCGAAAGTCAGCCAGATTCAGGGGCTTTCGCCTTCGATTGCCATTGAACAGAAAACGGTCGGTTCCACTCCCCGTTCCACCGTCGGCACCGTGACGGAAATCTACGATTACCTCCGCGTGCTTTTTGCCCGCCTGGGACAGATGTATTGTCCAAAGTGTGAAGTGCCGGTGGTCCAGAAAACGGTGGATGATCTGGTCAATCAGATTTTGGAGCTTCCGGAAAAAACCCGCGCCCTGATCAGCGCTCGCGTGGATCCTTTCAGTCGGGAAACGTTTGAAGAGTTATTCGAGAGTATTCGGAACCAGGGTTACTCGCGGGTTCGGATTGATGGCGAAACGTATTCTCTGGAGGACTTGCCCAAACTGAGCGGGCGTCGGATTCCAGATATCGAAATCGTGATCGACCGGATCAGTATTTCCAGTTCGAAAGCGGATCGGGGCCGTATCGCCGAGTCAGTGGAAGTGGGACTTGGTGTGGGGCATGGCGAGATTCAACTCGTGATTGTCGATCCCGATCAGCCTGAACCGAAGTGGATCTGCCATAAGTTGAGTGTGCTGTTTTCCTGTCCCGGTTGCGAACGCTCGTTTGAAACACTCGTTCCGCAGAATTTCTCCTTCAACAGCAGTCTGGGCTGGTGCACCTATTGTGAAGGACTGGGGATTGAGGAAGGAGTGAACCAGTCCGCGATTGTGGCCGATCCAACCCGCTCGCTGCGGGAAGGAGCCATTTCGGTCTGGCCGAATCCCCTCCTGCATCCGCAGTTTCTCAAGTTTCTGGAAGGGCTTTCCAGGCAGTTTGAAATCCCGCTCGATATTCCGTTCGTGGAACTGACCCCGCGGCAGCAACGATTGCTCTATCATGGGTCTGAAGAATCGTTTGAAATCCCGGATCAGCCGGGGCTCAGGCTCACTTATCGCGGACTGTTTCCCACTCTGCACGAGGCCTCCCGGCTCAGCTATACCGCTCGACGGGCGTTGTATGATCAGCTGGGAGAGCAGGAGTGCTCGCATTGCCAGGGAAGCCGGTTGCGCGATGATGCGGCCCATGTGCGAATCGGCAAGCTGACGTTGCCACAGCTGTGCCGTCTGCCGCTGGATCGGACTTACGAATTCCTCAGTCAGCTGAAGTTGACCTCCGCCCAGAAGAAAGTGGCCAGCGACCTGCTGGAGGAAGTACAGCACCGGTTGAAGTTTCTGGTGGATGTCGGGCTGGAATATCTGAACCTGGATCGGGGGATGCCGACACTTTCGGGTGGAGAAAGCCAGCGGATTCGCCTGGCAGGTCAACTGGGGCGCTCTTTGACGGGTGTGCTCTACGTTCTGGATGAGCCGACCATCGGGCTCCATCCTCGTGACAATCATCGACTGAACAAGGCGTTGAAGCAGTTGCGGGATCTGGGCAATACCGTGGTGCTGGTTGAGCACGACCGGGACATCATTGAAGAGGCGGATAACATTTTTGATTTCGGTCCGGCCGCCGGTCGACTCGGAGGACAGATTGTTGCTCAGGGAACCCCTAAACAACTGGCCGGGAAGAAGAATTCACTGACCGGGAACTACCTGGCTCATCGTCTGGCCATTCCGGTGCCCTCCGCTCGACGGGAAGTGTTCTCGCCCGGACAGGACCATTGGATCGAACTCCTCGGAGCACGGCATCACAACCTGCGGAATATCGATCTGCGAATTCCCTGCAATGCGTTGACCTGCATCACGGGAGTGTCCGGATCCGGGAAAAGTTCGCTGATCATGGAAACGCTCGCCCGCGTGGCCCGCCGGCAGATTCATTATTCCAGTGAATCACCGGGACCATTTCGGGAAGTTCATGGACTGGACAGTTTTCGAAAAGTGATCGTGGTCGACCAGCAGCCGATCGGAAATACGCCCGCTTCCTGTCCGGCGACTTATGTGGGCGTGTTTGATCATATCCGGGATCTGTTCAGTAAACTGCCGGAATCAAAACGGCAACGTTTCAAGTCGGGCCGGTTCAGTTTCAATGTTCCGGGAGGTCGCTGCGAAGAATGTGCGGGGCTGGGACAGAAGTGTATCGAGATGCATTTCCTGCCGGATGTCTGGGTCGAATGTCCCGGTTGTCGGGGGAAACGGTTTGATGCGTCCACGTTGTCGATTGAATTTCGCGGGCACAACATTTCCGATGTCCTGGAAATGTCTGTGGGCCAGGCGGCGGATCTGTTTCACGATACCCCCCGCATCTTCGCGCCGCTCAAAGTGCTTTGTGAAATCGGGCTGGACTATCTCACGCTGGGGCAATCCGCTCCCACTCTTTCCGGAGGGGAGTCGCAACGGATCAAACTGGCTGCCGAACTCTCCAAACCAAACAGTGGGGAAACATTCTACATTCTCGATGAGCCAACCACCGGTCTGCACATTGATGACATCGCCAAACTGCTCAAGGTGGTCAACAGCCTCGTTGAGTACGGGAATACGGTGGTGATCGTCGAGCATAATCTCGATGTCATTAAAACGGCGGACTGGATTGTCGATATCGGACCGGAAGCGGGCATCGGCGGGGGTTGGATTGTGGCTGAGGGATCTCGGGAAGATGTGGTCGCCGAGGCCGCAGCACTTCTGGAGACGGAAAAGTATCTCGACCCCGCTCAAAAAATCCGGCATCGATCCTGGACCGGAGAACTGCTCCAGCCCCTGCTCAAGGCATCTCCCCGAGAAGACCGGGATGCAATTGATGTCCAGCAGCTCAAGCAAACCGCAAAGGAATCCGGCCAGCAGAAAAAGATCGGTAAGCAGCTTCCCTGGGAAGAGAACGGGAAAGAGTGGCATACCCAGAAAGCCAGCAAGCGGTCTCGCCAGAAATGGGACCAGGAGGCATTAGACGTGCTGCTGGAGTTCCTGGAAGACGATTGTGGTTTCGATCTGGATTACTCGAATCCCCGGGAAGTGCAGTTCGCAGATCAGGTACTCGATGAGAACAAACCCGAAGACGTGCGGTTCTGCATCAAAACCGATCAGACAGACTCGCTGGTGGTAGAACTTCCTGTCCAGGGCGAAATGGATGAGGAGTTTCTCGGGGGCTTTGCAACCATCCCCGGAGCCAGTTCCGTCCGCTTTTATGATGAAGGCTATATGGTCCTCGTCTTTCAACTGCAGTCCGTGGAACAGGTCGAGGCCATTGGAGGCATCCTGGATTTCATGGATGCGTTGACCAGTTGAACACCAGACTGCGTCCCAAACCCTGAGAATTGGGAAATTCGGGCTGAAGGCCGAACCCGGATTGTGCCGAAATTGTCCCAACAGGCAGGTGTCGCGGCAGCATTCCGTTCGACAAAAACGGACGGAAAT